>QIHT01000156.1 GCA_003229115.1 Gammaproteobacteria bacterium
CTTGAAAAAATTTCGATTTAATTAAAAAACACAAGATTGAACCACAGAGGGCACAAAGGGACACAGGGGTAATGCCGCTTACTTAAGCAAGAAACACGTCGTTGCGAGCGGTAGCGCGGCAATCTCTTTCAACCAACTGTGCTATCGACAGGAGATTGCTTCGTGCCTCGCAATGACAAGATGGCTATTTTTCGCTTAAGTAAGCGGCATTAGTACACAGGGGTTATATTTTTGAAAAGCAGAACAGTTCTCTGTGTTTCCCTGAGACCTCTGTGGTGAAAGTATTTACGTTTTTATGTAAGTTAGACAAATAACGAGAAACAACATGCAATTTTTACAAGGAAAATCAACCATCGATTTTATGAGCAAACGCAAGATTGCTCTGGCAATATCGATGCTTTTAATCACTATTTCTATTGGCAGCCTCTTTACTAAAGGCTTAAACCTCGGCATTGATTTTACCGGCGGTTATTTGATTGAAGCCGGTTATGAAAACAACGTCGATTTAGCACCAGTTCGAGCGGCACTGGGAGAAAATGGTTTCAAGGATGCCCAGGTGCAGTATTTTGGTACAACGAAAGATATCCTTGTACGCATCGCACCGAGAGAAGGCATTAATAGAGCCAGTTTAAGCGACACGGTTCTCAGTGTACTTAAAAGTAACTCTACGCAATCAATAGAAATGCGCAGAGTTGAGTATGTTGGCCCACAGGTTGGTGAGGAGTTGCGCGACCAGGGTGGCCTGGCCATGCTGGTAGCCCTGTTCTGTATTCTTGTCTACGTTAGTTTCCGTTTTCAGTTTAAGTCTGCTGTTGGCGCAATCCTTGCCCTGATTCATGATGTAATCATCACCATAGGTTGTTTTTCTATTTTACAAATGGATTTCAACCTGAGTGTTCTGGCTGCGATTCTGGCGGTTATTGGTTATTCGCTCAATGACACCGTGGTAGTACTTGACCGTATCCGTGAAACCTTCAAAAATGTTCGCAAGAGCAGCCCCAGAGATATTCTTAATCTTTCTATTAATCAGACCCTGTCACGTACATTAATGACATCATTGACAACATTGCTTGTGTTGCTATCTCTGTTCTTCCTCGGCGGTGAAGTGATTCACGGCTTTGCATTTGCCTTGATTATCGGTGTTGTGGTTGGTACTTACTCTTCGATTTACGTTGCCAGTAGTACTTTAATGGCAATGGATATCAAAAAACAAGATTTCCTTGTTCAAGCCAAAGAAGAAGTTGTTGACGATAGACCTTAAAGAATAAAATCTTGAACCACAGAGGACACGGAGGTCCACAGAGTGAATATTAATGATGTAACTGCTGTAGTAATTGATTCTGCCATGGAGGTTCATACTGCACTGGGCCCTGGACTACTTGAAAGTGCATATGAATCTTGCCTAAAATACGAATTAGCCTCTAGAAATATTAAAGTAATAAGTCAATTAGACCTTCCAATTACCTACAAAAATAACCAGATAGACTCTGGTTACAGAATCGACCTTTTTGTTGATAACCAATTAATAGTCGAGTTAAAATCTGTTGATAGAATATTGCCTATCCACGAAGCTCAATTATTATCGTACCTGAGAATGAGTAACCTGAAAATTGGACTACTACTCAATTTCAATGTAACTAGATTAAAGTATGGCATTAAGAGATTAGCCAATTAATATTAAGTAGAAAAGACTTTGAACAACAGAGGACACGAAGGTGCACAGAGGTTTTATTTTTTAAAACAATAATTTTTCTCTGTGTACCCCTGTGTCCTCTGTGGTTCAAAGTTTTTGAAGTTTATTTCTGCAAAGCATCCAGAGCCTTAAGAATATTCTCAGGCGTGTGTGGTGGATTGATAAACGCAGCCAATTGACCTTCCGGGTTAATCGCTAATATTGCCGAGCTATGATCCATCAAGTAGTTTTCATCATCTTTTGCGCTGGGTGTGCGCATATAAATTGCGCTCAATTGTAATGACAGTGCCTGGATCAGTTTTTTATCGCCGGTAACCGCTTTAAACGATGGGTCGAAGTACTGGACATAATCACCCAGCATTTCAACTGTATCTCGTTCGGGATCAACTGAAACAAATAAAACATTCGGAAAATTTTCAGGTGACTGCTTTTTTGCCTGTGCGATTGTGTTCAAGGTTGTCGGGCAGATGTCGGGACAATGGGTATAGCCGAAGAAAACCAGCGTCCAGTGATTTTGTATGTCGTCGTTGGTGAACACGCTGCCATCATCTTTAATCAAGGCAGGGGCAGCAATTTTTCTGGGTGTAGCAAGCAGGGTGCCATGAAACGCGCTCGGTGGAACAGCGCTCACTTTTTCGGGTTCGGTCGATTTTAAATGTGAAGCTGCCCAGAAACCCAGGGCCATCGCTGTAATGGCGGCAATAACGATTAGAATTTTATTAGTCATGTCAGAGTGTCAGCTAGTAAGGTAAGCAATCAAGTCTGCATTAAAATAGTGGTCAACAATCATTGCGATAAACAACAGCATCAGATAATTGATCGAATATACAAAAGTTGAAATGGCGGCTTTTGCGTGATCTTTAAACATGAGTACCAGAACTTTATAAAAAAAGTATAAGCCCAGTAATACAGCAGAAACAAGATAGATTAAACCTTGCATGTAAGCGAGGTAAGGAAGCAAAGTCACCATGAACATGAGGATGGTGTAACCCAGTATTGAATACTTGGTAAATTCGATACCGTGCGTGACGGGTAGCATTGGTAAATTCACTTTTGCATAATCATCGCGACGATGAATAGCCAGAGCCCAGAAATGTGGTGGTGTCCAGGTATAGATAATCAATACCAGTAGGATGCCGTGAGGATCCATACTGTTGGTAACTGCGGTCCAGCCTAATAACGGCGGGGTTGCACCGGCTACGCCACCGATAACAATGTTTTGCGGTGTGGCTTTTTTTAGATACATGGTATACACAACCGCATAGCCAATCATGCTGGCAAACGTCAGTGCGGCAGTGAGAGCGTTTATCCACGCCGTGAGCATATATACAGAAGCTGTAGCGAGTATGACGGCAAACACAAAAGCATTCTGCTGGCTAACGCGGCCCTGGGGTAGCGGGCGATTTTCCGTCCTTGCCATTTTGGCATCACTTTCTCTTTCAACCACCTGGTTAATTACTGCACCGGCAGCGGCTCCCAAACCAATACCCACGGTAGAGATAACAAGCACAAAAAGAGAAATTTCACCAGGCGGACTGGCGAGCACAACACCGACCACAGCCGTTAGCAACAGTAAAGCAACGACTTTAGGTTTACACAGGTCAAAATAATCACGCCATACGGCTACTTTATCAGACATGGCTGTTACCCGATTTGCGAAGCCTTTAATAACTTTCTTACATCAAACCGAATATCTTTCATGGGCTGTTCCTGTGTAAATCGCATCATAATGTTGCCTCTTGGATCCATAATATATAGCTCGTTTTCATCCAGCTTCGATGTATTACCAAAAGCAGCGTTTATGACTGACGCATCTCCATTCATCTTTAATGAGTCGGAGTATTCTGCATCAATTAAACGATTCAATGCTTCGCTGGCAGGAGCAAGATGTACAATAACTCTCAACACTCTATGTCTGTTTTTACCCAATGTTCTGTACACCTGTCGACTTTCATGCAATCTTTTGTTGCACGCCTCATCACAATCAGAACCCACAAAGGAAATAAAACGCCATTTATAGGTGAGGGTATCGCGTGGGATAATCTCTCCCTTTTCATCGGTTAATTTTAATGACGCGATATCTACTACCGGTTTTATAATTTCACCCCTGTTAGTAAATGATGTCACCTCAACATAGTAAAACACGATATAAGCCAGTACCACAGGTAGTACAAACGAAGCCACCACAAACCATATGGTGTAGGGGTTTCTGGATTTATTTTGTATGATTTCTTCAGTCATTCGTGTCATCTCGTTGTTTTGTATTAACCACAATATATATAATTATCAGTGCAAGCGTCAGTGCATACCATTGGAATGCATATCCCGCATTTGTTGCACTATCAAAATTCAGTGCAGGAAGTGTTCTTGTAAAACCATAACTTTCTTCCTTGTCCAGCCACAACACCATATCGTATAGCGAGTACCCTAAAACCTGTTCTATTTCTTCAGTATCTATGTACTGGAGTACAGCAGGCCAGGATTTTATCTGATTAACGTCATCTGCCAGGACAATTGTTTTAGAAGGTACTTTATCTATCAAACCTTTAAGCGTAATCATCTCATCGGGTGTTTCAATAACCGGAAGTTCCTGCCGGGTTCTGCCCAGAGGCAGAAAACCACGATTGACCAGGACTGCTTTACTATTCGGCATCACCAGTGGAGTGTACACATCATAGCCAACACGGCCATTGAGAATCTTGTTGTCGAGCAAAAAAGAATGCTGTGTATCAAATTGGCCCTCTATCCTCACGGGTAGAAATCGGCGGTCTTCAACTGAGACAGGTAGTTCCTGCATACTAATAATCGGCAAATCTTTCCTGGCAACTATTTTGTCACGTAGATCATCCTTATATTCTGCTTTACCGGCTTGCCACTGCGCCATAAACACCATCAGATATACAAAGGCGAGAGTTGTTATACTTGGCACAATACCTGGGCTAAATCGATAAGCGCCAATATTAAGACTAACCAGTCTGGCTTGAAAGAGTTGTTTTAAGAGAAATTGCATAGGCATATGCCTGGAGAGATGAGTGATATTCAAGATTGTTGTTCTAGTACTTTTACTAATCGTAATTTTTAGTCTTGGTTCCGCATTGTTTCATTTTGTTAGAAAAGGGGGTGACTCTGACAAAATGCTGAAATCACTCACCTGGCGCATTGGTTTATCGGTGGGTATTTTTATCCTGTTATTAATAGGACAGGCCATGGGGTGGATTACGCCGCACCGGATCGGCTGATCGGCTAACGCCGAAGTGAAAAACGAAAAGTGAAAAGTGAAAAATTGAGTTAACACTTATTACCCTTCAATTCATTCGCCAAACATTATACCTTTTGCAAACAGTTAAAAAACCTCAAGAACAAATCAGACCGTGAAATCTATCGGATATCACGGCCTGTCCCAATCAATGAAAAACTAAAAGCGTTTAAAAACCTGGTTAGTTTTTATATTTTTCACTTTTCACTTTTCATTCTTCACTGTCTTTTCACAGCCAGTAGACAAAGATAAACAATCCTAACCAAACCACATCAACGAAATGCCAGTACCAGGCGACTGCTTCAAAAGCAAAATGTTTTTCGGGTGTGAAGTGGTCTTTAATCGCACGAACCAGCATGATAAACAGCATGAGCGTACCCATGGTGACATGGAAGCCGTGGAAACCGGTTAATATAAAGAACGTGCTGCCGTAAATACCGGAATCCAGTGTAAGACCCATTTCTGAGTAAGCGTGTGCATATTCTTCAACCTGAAGAAACAGGAAGCCAATACCGAGAGCGACCGTAATAGCCAGCCACATAATAAGTGGCTTACGATGACCTGCACGTAACGCATGATGAGCAATAGTCACTGTAACGCTTGAGGCCAGAAGCACTGCAGTATTAATCGCAGGCAAACCCCATGCACCCATCTTTTCAGCGGGTGCAACATATTTTACGTTATCTGGATTGGTCAGTATTGGCCATACAGCATCAAAAGCAGGCCAGAGCAACTCATGCGTCATAGCGTTGTTGCTTGAACCGCCTAACCATCCCATGACGATGATACGCGCATAGAAGAGGGCACCGAAGAAGGCCGCGAAGAACATAACCTCTGAGAATATGAACCACAACATGCCAATACGGAAAGAGCGGTCAACCTGTTCATTGTAACAGTTGTCCATTGATTCTTTGATAACCGCACCAAACCAGCCAAAAAACAGGTAAGCAATCAGCAAAAGTCCAACCGGTAACAATAAGCTCAATTCACCTGAATGTATTGTGTTGACTGCACCGATAACCGATGTAGTTAACGCAATGGTACCAACAACAGGCCACTTGCTCGGTTCTGGTATGAAATACACATCTTGGTTATTACTCGATGACATTGTTATATTTCCTAATTATTGTAATGAGTCTTTGGTGGTTCTTGAACATTTTCAGAAATCACTTCCGAACCAGGTTTAATAAAAAATGTATATGACAGTGTTATTTCGTTAATGTCTTCCGATATTCCCGGATCAACGACAAATATCACTGGCATAATTTTTTGTTCTTTTGCCTCCAGAATCTGTTCTGTAAAACAAAAACATTCAGTTTTCTGGAAGTACTGTGCGGCTAATCCTGGAGCAACACTGGGCACTGCCTGGCCGATAATCCTGTTATCCGTTTTGTTGATAGCCACGTAATCGATTCGAGTTGGTTCACCTGGATGAACTCTTACCGATTTTTGTACTGGCCTGAACTCCCATGGCATTTCTGCATTCAGGCTGGCTACAAACTCAACTTTAATTTCTCTGGAGGTATCGACTTTCATTGTTTCTGAAAGTGTAATCTGATCTCCAGTTTTTCCATTGATTCCTGTGATGTCACAGAATACATCATATAAGGGAACCAATGCGAAGCCAAAGCCGAACATAGCAACGACTGCAAACAGCAGACGGGTGATAATTTTTTTGTTATCAATCTCGCCTGAGGTGTTCGGGTTCATTATTACACTATCCCAACGACTTCCTTACTTCACCTGGGGTGGAGTAGTGAAGCTGTGGAAAGGAGGCGGTGAGGGCAGTGTCCATTCCAGACCATCAGCACCTTCCCAGACCTGTTCCGTTGCTTTTTCACCACCACGAATACACTTGATGACTACGTAGAGGAAAATCAACTGCGAGAAACCAAATATAAATGCACCAACGGAAGCCATCTGATTGAATTCAGCAAACTGCAAGCTGTAATCAGGAATGCGGCGTGGCATTCCGGCAAGGCCTACAAAGTGCATCGGGAAGAACAGTACGTTCGCACTGATGGTTGTTAGCCAGAAATGTATTTTACCCAGTGTCTCGTCGTACATGTTGCCGGTCCACTTTGGCAGCCAGAAGTACACAGCCGCCATGATGGAGAATGCAGCACCGGTTGCCAGTACATAGTGGAAATGCGCAACGATGAAGTAAGTATCGTGGTACTGGAAGTCAGCAGGTGTGATACACATCATAAGACCTGTGAAACCACCTATGGTGAACAGGAAGATAAATGCAATGGCAAATAACATGGGGGTTTCGAATGTCATCGAACCGCGCCACATGGTACTAACCCAGTTAAAGACTTTTACGCCGGTTGGGATAGCGATTAGCATGGTGGCATACATAAAGAACAGTTCAGCCTCTACTGGCATACCTGTGGTGAACATGTGATGTGCCCAAACGATGAATGACAGGAATGCAATCGATGCCGTCGCGTATACCATTGAGCTGTAACCAAAGATCTTCTTGCGTGCAAAGGTGGGCACGATCTGTGAAATCACACCAAATGCGGGCAGGATCATGATGTATACCTCGGGATGACCGAAGAACCAGAATATGTGCTGGAACAAGACCGGGTCACCGCCACCTGCTGCATCAAAGAAGCTGGTGCCAAAGTTACGATCCGTCAGCATCATAGTGACGACACCCGCCAGTACCGGCATAACGGCAATCAGCAGATAAGCAGTAATGAACCATGTCCATACGAAGATAGGCATTTTCATGTAAGTCATGCCAGGCGCACGTAAATTCATGATGGTAGCAATGATATTGATGGCACCCATGATGGAAGAAAGCCCCATCATATGAACAGAGAAGATAAAGTAGTCCGTGCTGTCAGGCCCGTATGTGGTTGAAAGCGGGGCATAGAATGTCCAGCCAAAGTTCGGTGCAGAACCCATACCCATCATGCTCATGACAAGGCTGGCGATTAAAATACCAAACGCACCTGGTAGCAACCAGAAGCTCCAGTTGTTCATCCGTGGTAAAGCCATATCCGGCGCACCAATCATCATCGGCACCATCCAGTTAGCCAGGCCGACGAAGCCCGGCATGATGACACCAAACACCATGATCAGGCCGTGCAGTGTGGTCATCTGGTTAAAGAATTCAGGTTCTACAAACTGCAGACCGGGCTGGAACAATTCGGCACGAATAACCAGTGCCATGGCACCGCCGATAAAGAACATGATGAAACTGAACCACAGGTACATGGTTCCAATATCTTTATGGTTGGTACTAAACAACCAACGGCCAATGCCAGTAGGTTTGTGATCGTGATGATCGTGTGCTTCGATAACAGCGCTCATAATTGCCTCTTGTATCTTTGTTTATTCTTTTAAATAAGTAACGAATCGATTAAATGCTTAGCGTGCGGCCTTGATATCCGATGGCTGCACCATATCGCCAGCATTATTACCCCAGGCATTACGCTCATAGGTAATCACAGCAGCAAGATCAACATCATTCATTTGACCTGCATAGGCTGCCATTGCAGTACCTGAAACGCCATGAATAACAACGTCGATGTGCCTGGCTATATCACCGATTGCAATTGCACTGCCTTTAAGCCCAGGGAAGACACCGGCCAGGCCTTCTCCGTTAGCCTGGTGACAGGCCGCACAGTTAGTTGCATAAGCTGTTTTGCCTTTAGCCATTAGCTCGTCTTTAGTCCAGGTTTTATTCGCACTGGCGGCCACATCAGCAGCAGCAGTTTTTTGACTGGCAACCCATGCAGCGTAGTCTTCTTCAGATTTAGCTTCAACCACAACGGGCATGAAACCGTGATTGGTACCACACAGCTCGGCGCACTTACCGCGGTAGACACCTGGCTCCGGTACATTGATCCAGCTCTCATTGATAAAACCAGGAATCGTATCTTTTTTCACACCGAAGGCTGGCACCCACCATGCGTGAATCACGTCACTGGAGGTAAATAGCAGGCGTACCTTCTTGTTGACCGGAACCACCATCCTGTTATCTACATCCAGCAGGTAATTCTCATCTTTGACCACGTTCATGCTGGTAGCAAGGCTGCGCGCGTCAGGTGTGGAAATATTACTGAAAAAGCTAATGTCTTCCGCCTTTTCACCAACATTGTAGTCGTAATGCCATTTCCATTGGTAGCCTGTGATTTTGATAGACATATCCGAGTTAGACACGTCTTCCATCGCCAGTAACACTCTGGTAGCAGGTATAGCCATGGCAATGAGAATGATGAAGGGGACAACAGTCCAGACGATCTCAATGGTGGTGTTATCATCAAAAGTCGCTGCCACGGCACCTTTTGATTTGCGGTGAGTGATGATTGAATAGATCATCGCGCCGAAGACCACTGTGCCAATAACGACACAAATCCACAAAACAAGCGTATGGATTTCATAAGCACCCTGACTGAAGGTGGTGACACCGGGTGAAAGATTCATCTGGTAGCCTGCCAGGGCCTGGCCACTGGTGAAGATCAGACTTAAAAGACTGGCAACACGGATTGCTGCTCTCATGTTTGCTCCTAATAAATAATTATAGTTTTTGAATTCTTTTAGCTATGTAGGGCATGCACTTTTACAATCGTGTTCTAAACCGATATGTGCTGTGTAACATCAAATATCTAAGTCAGACGTTGATCTGAATCAATTTATACCGCAATAGCAACGGCGCGTATCCTACTTTTTATAGGGGTGTAATACAAGTGAAATTACGAATAATTCTCAGTACATTAGCATCTGCTAATGCATTGTTTTAGCGGTTAATTTTGTTTGTGGAGAAGGGAGTTACGGCTAGATGTTATTGATAATCACTACCGCATCAGAATGAGTATAAAACAGTTAGTTACGTGCATCACTTAATTATAATTAGAGGTGTTGTTAGTTGTCTCTATCCTATTTAACATAATCCTGATTATTAAGTAAACCAATACCAATCTAATGCTTCGATTGTAAGCCCCATGCATATCGCGAAGCTGCACTTCCTTTTTGAAATATTTTATAAGTTGATCGCAAACGGTTGATTTATAAAAATATTCCGTAATTTCGTTATTTTAATATTCGAAACTGTACTACGTAGTTGTTTTTTCTATTTTTCCATAAGTGTTTGAAGTTATTAATAAACCCAGTTTGGCATACAACTTGCTTATATGGGTAATGTCTTCATCGGTCGCTATGCGGTCTTTTGAAGCAATCCCGGCCATCATACTGGCCACACACTTAGCAGTATTTTTATGAGGAAATTTACGATGACTACTTTAAAAGAACAGCTGACACAACGTGTCGCAGAGACAACAGCATGGGAAACACGACGTCAAGCTGGCGCTGACGGCCCGAATATGGAACGTTTATGGGTACTTGCCTGCATGGATGAGCGTGTGCCTGTGGATGAAGCGCTTGGGATTCATGCAGATTCAGGTGTTGGTGGCGGTGATGCACATTTGTTCCGTAATGCAGGAGGAATAGTGACGGATGATGCGATTCGTTCTGCCATGCTGACAATCAATTTCTTTGGTACACGCGAAATTATTGTGCTGCAACACACTGGCTGCGGCATGTTGTCTGCCAATGGTCACGATCTGGAAAAGGCGTTGAGTGACAAGGGTATTGATGTGGACAATATACCTATTGATCCTTCTCTACCTGAATTGACGCTGGAGAAAGGTGCTTTCGCAAAATGGATCGGAATGATGGATGACGTTGACAAAACGTGTATCCAGTGTGTCGATCAGCTTCGCAATCATCCACTGATTCCTGACGATATCATTATCAGTGGCTGGATTTGGGAAACAGAATTCAGGCGGCTTCGTGCACCTGACATCAATGCACCGACTCGTGTCGTTTCACAGCCAACTGCAGCATCCATGGGCGTGAAAGGGCAACAGCCTCCTCGTTGGAGCTAATTCAACGCTGTTAGATTAAAGACAGGGCTCACGGATGTGCCCTATCTTTATAATTATTTTGCGAAATACTACAGGAGACTGAAACCATGCCTACCTATGATTTTCGTTGTAAGCACTGTGAACTGCATAACGAAGTGCAACAGTCCATGAGTGCGTCAACCCCTGCATGTCCAGGTTGCGGTGGTGGTATGGAACGCTGGTTTCACACTGCGCCTGTTGTGCACGGTGTCGCTTCCAGTGGACGGGAGCAAGCAATACGTTCTCTTCCGCAATGCGGTAAAGGTTGCCGTTGTTGCCCTTGAAAAAATTCCATACATCGACGTATTTGTCGTCGAAAACCAACCATTAATGAGTATTTAAGAGGTATAACCTATGTATGTTGCAAGCCAAACTTTAGGTGAGCGAAACCATTGTGATAAGGCCGGAATCGGTGCGTCGTTTCTTTGTGTATCACATTGCCTGTTAGCTCCGTTACTCGTCACAGCGTTGCCAGCCATTGCGGCCACAGAAGGCCAAACCCACAGCGTGTTCGCGGTCATCATATTATTACTTGGAATGCTGGCGTTTATCCCTGGATACCAAAAACACAAAAAGAAATCGATACCTGCAATTGGGATTGCAGGCGTCTTTATGATTATTCTCGCAGCGATACTTCCCGAAATGGAATTTGCTGAGGCGTTAGAAACCGGCCTGGTTGTAGTCGGCGGTATAACATTGATTATTTCTCATTTGCGCAACGCTTTTTGGTGCCGCTTTTGCAGGCAGTGTAGCGATACACACAATGATTTTGGCGAAAATCAACAGGGTTCTGAATTGTCATGATAAATGACACCGCCAACAACTTTTGCACGTGCGATGCTGTAACGATATATCGATTGAAAACGAATACATCGTCGGTTTATTGTGCATCGTGTTTTCTTCGGTGGATGATGTCAGTTACCATAATGTTGTCTGCTGGTAGAGCGATGGCGGCACAAGAGAATACGCAATTTCATAAGCAGGAACAAATGCTGCACGAACAGATGAACGATAAGAATCAGTACTATGAGACACAAATTAATATTTTAGAGCAGCGTATCCAGAAACTTGAAAAAGCCGCTGACTCTGATCATAGGTACAAATCGGAGTCTGTTGCGGGTTCACGCGATGCTGGTGAGCATCAGCCTGAACTCAAATGGTCGATGTCCGGCATTGTTGCCATGGGTGGTTCAACGGCGAGTGCAGATGAATTGCTCCTACTGCAAGGCGGAACACACGATCCACGAAAAAATGGTTTTACCCTGCAAACTTTGGCTCTGGCCGCTCGTGTAGAACTTGATCAATACTTCGATGCGATGGGTAGTTTAGTTTCAGTTATCGAGCCAGATGGTGAAAGTGTGGTCGAACTTGAACAGGCTTTTATCGAGTCGACGAATCTTCCTAATAATTTTTCGGCTAGAGCAGGGCAATACTTTCTGGATTTTGGCGAAGAGAATGCGCGACATCCGGATGACTGGGATTTTGTCGATGTTCCATTTGTGATCACCCGATTCTTTGGTGCTGACAAACTACGTAGCCAGGGCATGCAACTTGCCTGGCGTCCCTCATTATCCTGGCGTTCGACCTTGCTGCTAGGCGTGAACAACCCTAACGGAGAAACTGTTACCAGCTTTCTCTACAAAAAAGGCGAGGAAGTGGCTGGTCATGTGCTACAAGCTCGAGACATTGAAGGGCTGAAAGATATGCTCTATATGTTCAAATGGTCTAATCGACTTCCTGTTGATAATTTACACCGCATTGGTTTTGGGGTCTCTGCATTGTTTGGCCCAAATGCCACTGGTAATTCTACCGATACGCAAATCTACGGACTGGACTTTGAGTGGGCTCAGCATGTTAACGGGCTGAACCAGCAGCCACGATTTAATTGGCGTACTGAATTGATATTTCGTCGTTATGAGGCTGGAGATAGCAACGACCCCACTCATGAAGTCCTGAGGGATTATGGTATTTTTAGTCAGGCGATTTGGCGTTTAGACGCCAAATTGACGACCGGGTTACGGGCCGAGTTTGCTGACGCTAATCAGGATAATGCTAATGATCCCTTACGCGATCGCAGAAAACGTTTTTCTGTGAACGCTAGCCATTCTGTTGCGAAGTCCGTTAGTTTACGTTTGCAGTACAACTATGACCGAGCTGATCATTTGTCTGGTGGTAGCGCCAACAGTGTATGGCTGCAAATGGTTTTTAAAGCAGGCGCTCACGACGAACATAAGTAGAGCATATGATGTCCTGTTTCAAAGAATCTTTTGCCTGTGCCAGTCATCCGGCAACGGTACGAAGTGCGCTTATCGTATCACTAGTCGTGGGTACTCTTTTGTCTATTGTCAACCATTACGATGAATGGTTAGCAGGGGTGATATCAACGACAAATACTTTTCAGATAATTTTTACGTATCTCGTGCCGTATCTTGTGTCGACTCACGGACAGGTAATAGGGAACCGTAACAGATAAGCACTGTGTTTACTTTTATGTGAAGAGCAACTACCAGAAAGGAAATGCTGCTTCATAGTCCAGTGAAATTAAAATTAATAAATAACTGATTATAAATAGAAAAAATTGTTGGCATATTGTGTGCATGTATCAGTAAGGCAAAGGCTCGAAAAAACTAATGAGAAATAAACATTTTTGCCAATATCGATATTTTTAACGGTTACTAGCAGTCTTGTGTATACCTCATTAAGTTCAGCGGTATCAGGCGATTGGTTGGTTCGATTACGTTCGCTGCACGCAAGTCCCAATTTAGACTACGTTTCTGAAACAAAATTTATGACAACAAAATTAAATATTATTTAGGAGAGAAAATATGGCACATATCGTCATACTAGGTGCTGGAACTGGCGGCATGCCGGCTGCTTACGAAATGAAATCTGCAGTTGGCAGGAAGCATGAAGTTACGGTAATTAATGAGAAAGATTATTTCCAGTTCGTTCCATCAAACCCCTGGGTTGCTGTGGGTTGGCGTGACCGCAGTGCGATCACAATACCTATTGAAAAATATCTGTCAAAGAAGAAAATTAATTTCATTGCTCAACGCGTTGATAAAATCGATGCTGCAAATAGTAAGCTTGAACTGGCTAATGGCAAATCAGTTGATTATGACTATCTGGTCATAGCTACGGGTCCACGTCTGGCGTTTGAAGAGGTCGAAGGTTCAGGCCCAGGGGGCTTTAGCCAATCAATTTGCGTAATTGATCATGCCGAAGTGACCTGGGCAAAATACCAGAAACTACTTGAAAAACCGGGGCCTATTGTTATTGGTGCAATGCCATTTGCCAGCTGCTTCGGGCCAGCATACGAGTTTGCGTTTATCGTAGATGCCGATCTTCGTAAGCGCAAAATACGCGATAAATTCCCAATGACATTTATTACCTCTGAGCCATACATTGGGCACTTAGGTTTAGGTGGAGTCGGCGACTCAAAAACCATGCTGGAAGGTGAATTACGTAATCACCATATTAAATGGGTAACCAATGCTAAAACCACAAAAGTGGAAGACGGAAAAATACATGTCGATGAATTGAATGAAAGCGGTGAAACCATCAAACAACATGAAATTGATTTTGATTTTGCTATGATGTTGCCCGCTTTTAAAGGTGTCGACGCTGTTGCAGCGGTACCGGACTTATGCAATCCACGCGGTTTTGTTTTTGTAGATGAACTGCATCGTAACCCAACGTACCAAAATATTTATTCTGCCGGTGTATGTATTGCAATTCCACCTGTTGAAGCAACACCTGTTCCAATCGGCACACCAAAAACCGGATATATGATTGAGTCAATGGTAACGGCAATTGTGCATAATATTGCAGATGAATTAAAAGGTAACGCGCCTTCTGCCACTGCAACATGGAATGCCATATGTCTTGCGGATATGGGCGATACTGGCGCAGCATTTGTCGCTATACCACAAATTCCACCCAGAAATGTCGCCTGGTTCAAGAAAGGAAAATGGGTGCATTTGGCAAAGGTTGCCTTTGAGAAATATTTTATTCGTAAGATGAAAAAAGGCACCTCCGAACCGTTGTATGAAAAATACATATTGAAAATGTTAGGTTTGAAGAAACTAAAGTAGTAAGTAGCTCTGTTTTTGCGGATGAATGTGCGCGAGTCAGATCAAACTTTGTCCTGAGAATTCATTATGCTTGAGTATGTTTTCTTTTCTGAACATATTAGGGATAGTTTTGTTGCCTGGTTGCAGGACAACCGGATTGAATTTCAACTAGCAGGTAGCACTGAAGAGTTACTTGTTCTCATTAATGAGGACATTGATCTCCTTACTGAAGAAAAAATAGAAGTTAAGTATGACTTGTTGCTTGATGAAAGCGCCAGAATGGTAGATGAAGACGACGACTCACCTGATTCTGTACATCTGGTTACTATTCAGTTTACAAATAAAAGTGGTGATATAGGGCAAGTCCAGATTTCCCCAGAACTGGCAAACCAAATCCAACAGTGCCTGACAGCTGCCGAACTACAGGCGTTTGTCCAGCTGATTGCAGACGAAGTCATCAACCCGGCAAATAAACTACCCCCAGCAAGCTGACGGGGCATTAATTGTAGGTGCGACTAAATCGCCAGCAGCGATTTGAACGAAGCCCCGAAGGGGAGAGGCATAAGGACATGCCGAATAATTTATTCGC
>QIHT01000022.1 GCA_003229115.1 Gammaproteobacteria bacterium
TAGCAAGCGACCTGCTTTCCGGTGGATCATTTGAAAATGGCAAACTCAGTGCGGGGCAGGAAGCTGTCCGCGTAAAAAACAATCTTGAACTGAGTGGACAGGATGATTTAGTCACACCGCTTAATAATCTTGTGATGGGAAAACTGATACAACATCCGGTTTACCTGGCCGCTGCGTTACCGCTTAAAATCGCAGCACCCTACTATGCCAAATATTCAAAAGGCATGTCTTACGGCAAGCATGTTGATGACCCTGTTATGGGGCCTGTTGGCCAGCGTTATCGCTCTGACCTTTCGATAACAGTATTTCTTAACCAGGCCAATGAATACGAGGGTGGAGAACTGGTTATTCAAACTTCATTCGGCGAACAAGCCATCAAGCTTAATGCGGGCGATGCGGTTATGTATCCCTCATCGAGCACACACAGTGTTGCCGAAGTTACAAAGGGAGAGCGCATTGTTGCTGTGACATGGTTGCAGAGTATGGTGCGTGACCCAGCCAGAAGAGAATTGTTGTATAACCTGCATCAGGCCAGAGAAGACCTGCTAAAAAACCACCCTGGCTCAGAGACAACTGAACGCGTTAGTAATAGCTACGTTAATCTTGTACGAATGTGGTCAGATACCTAGATCAAACTTTATCTGATAATTAAAAACTAAAAGCATTTCACCACAGAGGCACAGAGGACACAGAGTTTTATTTTTATTAACGACGCCGCAGGCGTTGTTAAACAACACGAAGCCTTTCTCTGTGCCCTCTGCGCCTCTGTGGTGAAAAGTTTTTGAATTTGTTTATTTAATCATCATGCAATAAAAAAGCCGCGACAAATGCGCGGCTTTTTTATTAATTATTTGAAAAAAGGCTTAGGCATGTGAGCCCTTTTCTTTGTGAGCCATTTCAACAACTTCCATAGCCAGGTCTCTGTACTTTTGGCGGTAGCCGTCTAACACTGAACCTGATTCAGGGGTGTAGTATTCTTCCTGGTGAACGCCACTTTCATGTTCCTTATCCATGAACTTCTTCTGCATTTCCAGCATTTCTTTAATTTTGTCAGCTTTACTGCTCATAATTGTTTACCTTTGTTGAATCACCAGCATAGCGCTGGCCTTCTAAAAACCGTTGTCGAATTCTAGCATCCAGCAGAAACTTACCCATATACCCCATAAGGGTAATGGCTGATAACTGCTTGTTTAGTAACCGCCTTTGCGGGTACTTTGCGGGCAACCACCAATTTTCAGCCCTTGCTTGGATGGCATACCCGGAAACATTTCATACATCAGTTTCGAGGTAGCTTTTTCACCCCAAAGTTTACTCATCGCTTTCATGATACTACGCTCATTGGGCTCGTCACCGGCCAGTGTTTGTTCGCGAACGTATCTCACGATATCCCAATGCCTGTCGGTCGCTTCTACGCCTTCTTCTGCGAAAAGTTCTGCAGCGATTTCTTCATTCCAGTCACTGGTGTTAACCAGGTAACCGTTGTCTGTTCTTTCTACTGAATCAAGTGCCATGGTGTTCTTACCCTTATCTGTAGGACACCTCTATTAATTGTCTTTTCGGCCGATTTCTGCGTTGAATGAATTTCTGCGATCCTCATGTATGACTTATACACTGCGGTTCTCGAAATCCATCCGCCTTGAACTCGAACGAAAATCCTAAATTAATAGAGGCACCCTGTATTTTAAAAGATGCTCTAAAAATTTGTGGCGGAATTTTAAAACAGATGACTCCAAGAATCCAGTTTCTGACACCTGTTCAAAAGGGATAGATAAGCTAAGTCCCTGAAAAATGTGACTTATCTTCAGTTTCGCCAACGGCCCTGATGCCTTTTTGCGGCATAAAAATACCGCATCCATAGTGCCGAAACGGCCCGACACCCTCTTCCTGCAAGCTAACCGAAGTCTGCTGATCCAGATCTGCAATCATCACACTACGCGTTTCATACTCACCTTCGGGTAGTTTTAACTGGTGCGAAATACCACAAAGTAGCTTGTGCAGCCGAATATCGCGTTTTGCCAGCTCGTCAGCCAGCCATTGTATAAAGCGGGTTTCATCCAGGCCTTCCGGTACCACGACATAACGCGCAAAAATGGTGGGTAGCGGGTGCATCATTTTACTGATTGCTGGCCCTACCTCTACTGAACAGCCTGCAATTTCAAGCACTTGCCCCGTCAGCTTCATCGCATCATCGATTCGATGTTTTGGCACGCGAAGGCTCATTTTTGAGCGTTTGGAAAGGTGAATCAGTTCACCATCGGGTGGTCGTTCCCAGCCATTACCTGAAGTCGCGCCATGAATTTGATGGATGCCGACATTGGGCTCATCTTTTAACCAGGGCAAAGCCGTGTACAAAGCCTCGGCCAGTTCAAAGGCATGCGTTGTCGGAATCTGTTTGCAGCTGATCTTGTAAAACAGGTCAACCACATCATCCGGCACGGTATATTCAAGTTTTGTTTCTTCGTCCCACAACATAAATATTTCTCTATTAATCCTGCAACGAGGTGAATGCGGCTTCCAGCTTATCCTGCCAGTCATTCGGCGTATCCGGGTACTCCGGTTTCACGTCCATTTGAAAAAATAATTCACCGCCACGTGCGCGTTTTTTCAATGCTTCTTTTAGCTCTTCAAAGGACTCGATATCCTGCCCCTGTAGCATGACTTCACTCAACCAAAGCATGGTTTCCCCCTTAAATACCGGTGTTTTCGATTCGATCAGTGTAACGTGCTCTATACATTAGACGCTGCTGTTCAGCAGAATCTTCAAAAGCTGTGCGGTTGTGCAGGATATTGTTGCAAATCACACCCTGACCCGCCTGTAATTGATGATGAAACACTATTGATTCATCATCGAGTAATTCAGTTATTTTCGCTGCTGCTTCTAGCGTCAACCTGTCATCGCGCCACTCAATATTTTTCTTACGCGCTGAATACCTCATGTGCAAACGGCCCGACGCTTCATCCACTGAGAAAACGGGGCCTGATTGTGCGCCTCGTATCTCTTTTCCGTTTTCAAGATTAGGCGGTATGGTCATCGCAGCCGGATGCATCAACGCTTTGATCCAGGCCGGGTTTTCATCGCGCAACCGCAGATACAGTATTTCATGATCCATCAAACTATTTTCACCGCCCTCCGCCGCTGGTCGCACACAATGCATAATAATGCCCCGAATTTGCCGATCTAGTGGATTGTAATAACCATCGGTATGCCAGCTCAACGGTTTGTTGGTGTACGGAATATACTGGTTTCCGCTCTGCTCGCGCACTTGCAGGCTGGTGACACTGTCTTCATCCGCCCTCAAATTGTCATCCAGATGCGCCAGACCCAATTGCTGGCCTAAATCGTGAACCAACGATTTATCCAATTGAGAAATGTCCCCGATTTGATAAATAACCACATTGCACTGCGCGCAAAGCTGAGAAATTTCTGTTTTTTCAGAAGCTTGCAAAGCGTGCGGATCCA
The DNA here is from genome assembly GCA_003229115.1 of Gammaproteobacteria bacterium. Lineage (GTDB taxonomy): Bacteria > Pseudomonadota > Gammaproteobacteria > SZUA-229 > SZUA-229 > SZUA-116. The sequence continues at coordinate 3,461 of QIHT01000022.1, forward strand.
CCAGGCTGACCATTATCTGCTCAACATCTGTTGGATAATTAACCAGTTTTGCCTGTTTCCATGACTCATAGGCCCCGGAATCTGACAAATCAAACGGCTTGCCGGCGTTTGTCCACATAATTTCGGATTGTTTTACAGCACACATGTATATATAAGGTATCTTTATACGGAATCAGGCTCAGAGAATGCTACAAGAATGGGGCTAGACAGATATAAAAACAATACCACTTACGGGCAACAGGCCAGATCAACGATAAGCTTTTTCTGTCATTGCTGTATGTGTTAGCTAATTCGTTGATGGAAATAGAAGTAGGCCTGCATAAGAAACGTTGCAGGCATGGCTATAATGCTGAACAACGCCGGGAACGACAAAACCTTATCCCGGCCTACGGTGGTATCGATTTTCCATCATCGCAAACAGCGATAGCAGTCTGATGAACGCTGTCAACATGCAGGACAGCTGGAGACTACAACACATCTGCGCGTTGACTTACGGGTTTCATCAGTGGATTAAGCAGGGACACCGCCGGTGACGAAGCTTAAGCTAAATTCATCAACGAATTCAATTGCGAGCGATAGCGCGGCATTCAGAAGATTGCCACGCTATCGCTCGCAATGACATACCAAAAAACTCTGTGCGCTCTGTGACCTCTGTGGCTAAAAGCTGTCTTTTTATGCCATGCTCTTTGCGTGATAGCTGTCAGAGTAAATCCAGGCGAATACACTTAAGGGCACCTGTTTGAAGATACATAAGAACCACTCTCATTTAGCACCAATATTACACAAGTAATTGTTTTTATTGCATAAATGTTCAAGCTACAGACAAAATACGAAATCACCCTATCCCTTTGGGGGTAAATTGAATTTACCCACCCCCCCCAAGGGTAGGATTCTACCTCTCGCGTCCTGCGCCTAGACTTGCGTCCATAATTATATCTGATGGCGGCATGCGGATTTTACTATCCACATGAACACCTAAAGGGATATTGAGAACCGATTGATTTGGGAATAGAATCGGTTCCCAGATTTAGAGCAAAAAAACCTGCCCCGGCTAACGTGCATGGGCAATAAAGCGTTTCAATAGGAGACAATCCATGGCCAAAAAGATTTATGAAACCCCGATGCTTGATAACCTTGAAGAAGGCCCATGGCCCAGCTTCATTACCGGTATCAAGAAACTACGTGACGATCATCCCGATGAACGCATTCAGGATGTAACCAGCAGCCTGTTGGGTCAACTTGAGCACTCTTACGAAACCAGAAAAGGCTACTGGAAAGGCGGTACCGTATCAGTATTTGGCTATGGCGGCGGTATCATTCCTCGTTTCTCCGAAGTGGGCGCTGCTTTCCCAGAATCTAAAGAATTCCACACCATCCGTGTACAACCCCCTGCAGGCAATCACTACACCACTGCAATGCTGCGTCAATTAGGCGATAGCTGGGAAAAACACGGTTCTGGTCTGCAAACTTTTCACGGCCAGACCGGCAACATCATGTTCATCGGTACGACCACTGAAGGCACACAGCACTTCTTTGATGAAATCAACTCATACGGCTTTGACTTAGGTGGTGCGGGCCCATGTGTACGTACCGCAATGTCATGTGTTGGTGCTTCACGTTGTGAAATGTCCTGCACCAACGAGCACGGTCTTCACCGTCACCTGGTCAACAACTTTACTGATGATGTTCATCGCCCTGCTCTGCCTTACAAATTCAAATTTAAAGTTTCCGGTTGTCCTAACGATTGTCAAAATGCCATCGAACGTGCTGACTTTGCAGTTATCGGCACATGGCGCGACGACATGAAAGTTGACCAGGAAGAAGTGAAAGCCTACGTTGCAGCAAAAGGTCGTCAATACATTAACGACAACGTAATTACTCGCTGCCCGACTAACGCACTGGTTCTGAATGACGACGACACGCTTACTGTCGACAACCATAACTGTGTACGCTGCATGCACTGCCTGAACGTAATGCCTAAAGCATTGCACCCGGGTGATGACCACGGCGTAACCATCCTGATTGGTGGTAAACGCACACTGAAGATTGGCGACTTGATGGGTACGGTTGTTATCCCGTTCAAGAAACTTGAAACAGAAGAAGATTACGAAGAAATCGTAGAAATGGCTGAAGAAATCATTGATTTCTGGGCTGAGAATGGTCTTGAGCACGAACGTTGTGGCGAAATGATTGAGCGTATTGGTCTGGTCAACTTCCTCGAAGGTGTTGATTTTGATCTTGACGTTGATCCAAACATGATTTCCAGCCCGCGCCAAAGTTCATACATACGTATGGATGGCTGGGACGACGAAGCGGTTAAATGGTTCGAGCGTAAAGCAGAACAAGCCGCTTAAAACACCAATAACATAATCTGATGACGAAGGGGGCGTGCGCCCCCTTCTAACAACCTACATAAAATAGTTGAGGAATTAACATGAGTGAGAAAGCAAAACCTCGTTCACCAATCGAATCAGGCTGCCCGGACGCGTTCCAGTACATGCACCCTACTATGCGTAAAAACTATGGCCAGTGGAAGTATCACGAACATCCCAAGCCAGGTGTTTTGCGTCACGTAGCCTATAGCGGCGACGAAATCTGGACGGTTCGCGTTGGCACACAACGTATACTGGATATTTTCTCACTGCGTGAACTGTGTGACATCGGTGACGAATTCGCTGATGGTTACATCCACTTCACTATTCGCAGTAACGTTGAATACATGGTATCTGATGCCGCTAAAGTTGAGCCTTTAATCAAGGCCGTTACTGACGCAGGCTATATCGTTGGTGGAACCAAAAACTCTGTTGCCATGATTTCTCACACACAGGGCTGGTTGCACTGTGACATCCCGGGCACTGACGCTTCAGGTGTTGTTAAATCCATGATGGACGAACTGATTGACGAGTTCCGTGAATGTAACATGCCTAATCGTGTTCATATCACAACCTCTTGCTGCCAGATTAACTGTGGTGGCCAGGGTGATATCGCGATTAACATTCAGCACACCAAGCCACCTAAAATCAACCACGATTTAGTGTCTAACGTTTGCGAACGTCCATCGGTTGTGGCACGTTGCCCGGTTGCTGCGATTCGTCCTGCAATGGTTAACGGCAAACCTTCACTGGAAGTAGATGAGAAAAAATGCATCTGTTGCGGTGCTTGTTTCCCTCCCTGCCCTCCAATGCAGATTAATGATGCTGAGCATTCAAAATTGGCCATCTGGGTGGGTGGTAATCACTCTAACGCACGTAGCAAACCTACTTTCCAGAAACTGGTTGCTGCTGGTATTCCAAACAACCCACCACGCTGGCCTGAAGCAACAGCCATCGTTAAGCAGATTCTTAAAGCATATAAAGAAGACGCTAAAGACTGGGAACGTATTAACGACTGGATTGAACGCATCGGTTGGCCTCGTTTCTTTGAAAACACTGGCTTGCCATTCACCAAGTATCACATTGATAACTGGCGTGGCGCTCGTAACAGCCTGAATGCTTCTACACACATTCGTTTCTAATATCGATATTACTTCAGGAAATTATTGTGAAATTTAGTATTCAAATAAACGAAGGCCCTTACCAGCACCAGGCATCTGATACTGCGTATCAGTTTACTAAAGCTGCGCTAGCTGCCGGACATGAAATATTTCGTGTTTTCTTCTATCACGACGGCGTTAACAACGCGACAAAACTTGCGGTTCCGCCACAGGACGATCGCAATGTTGCAGCGCAATGGTCTGAGCTATCAAAAGAAAACGATCTTGATATGGTTGTTTGTATTGCTGCAGCACAACGCCGTGGCATCATGGATGTTGATGAAGCTAAACGTCAAGGTCTCGATGCAGACAACCTGGCTGAAGGTTTCCGTATCTCTGGCTTAGGTCAATTGATCGAAGCTGGCATTGAATCAGATCGCCTTGTTGTGTTTGGCGCTTAAAGCCAGGAGATAGTGAGATGGCAATTAAGAAATTTATGTATATCAACCGCAAGGCTCCTTACGGCACAATCTATGCGCTTGAGTCTTTAGAGGTTGTATTAGTTGGCGCAGCTTTTGATCAGGACGTTAGCCTTGCATTCATTGGTGACGGTGTTTACGAACTAACAAAAGGTCAGGACACAAAAGCAATTGGCCAGAAAAACTTCTCACCGGTCTACTCCGCTTTAGGTGATTACGACGTGAACAAAATTTATGTCGAAAAAGAATCACTCGAAGAGCGTGGCTTGACGCTGGACGACCTTCAGCACCTGGTCTGGGAAGATGAAGACGAAGATTATGCTGAAAAAGATTCGATTCGTTTAGTAAGCCGTGCAGAACTGGCTGACGTATTAGACGAACAAGACATTGTACTGAGCTTTTAGGAAAGAGAAAATTATGACAATGCTACACACTGTAAATAAATCTCCTTTTGAGTCGAACACCTTTGACACCTGTCTGGGTCTGGCAAAAAGCGGGTCAACAGTATTATTAATTGAAGACGGCGTCTATGCAGCAACCAGCGGTAACGCAGCTTCAGACAAAATCGCAAATGCTAATGGCATTTCATTTTGCGTGTTAGGCCCAGACCTGCAGGCACGCGGACTTGAAAGCAAATTAGCTGATGGTATCAAAGTCGTTGATTACGAAGGCTTTGTGAATTTAGTGGCTGAGCACGACACAGTTCAATCTTGGCTATAAATATTTTTTAATTATTCGCTCACTACGAGGAAACAAACATGCCTATCGAAGTAAACGGTAAAAGTTTTGAAACGGACGAAGAAGGTTACCTGGCTAACCTGAATGAATGGGAACCAGATATTGCTACTGCTATGGCAGCAGCAGAAGACTGCGACCTGACTGATGAACACTGGGACATCATTAACTTTCTTCGTGAATACTACGAAGAATACCAAATTGCACCAGCAGTACGCGTACTGACAAAAGCAGTTGGTAAAAGACTGGGCAAAGAAAAAGGCAACAGCAAGTACCTGTACGAACTGTTCCCATACGGCCCAGGTAAGCAAGCTTGTAAATACGCTGGTTTACCAAAACCAACTGGTTGCGTATAAAGCATACAGACCCAAAGGGGGTCACCATGTGGCCCCCTTGTTTTTAGTATTTTTTATCGGCTATTCATTTGTATAGCCTTTTTCAAACCCGGTAACGCAGAAGAGATTCGAAGAACATGACTGCTTTGAGCATTTTGTACGTCATCTTATTCTATGTGGCAATGATCACATTAATTGTTGGCGTCACCAACAAAATACTGCAATACATACGTGTGCCTGCGCCATTAAAAATTGCGATCACACCTGCACCTTTAACCAGAACCGGCGTTGTCTACAGATTTTTTACCGAGGTTGTTTTATTCAACAGCCTTTGGCGCGCAACAAAATGGACCTGGATATTCGGCTGGATATTCCACCTGTCGCTTTTGTTAGCTTTTTTCCGCCACCTTAGGTATGTTATTTCACCTGATTCATTCCTGTGGCCACTGGTAGACCTTCAAGTGGTACAGAGTTTTGGTCACTATGCAGGTTTTGCCATGTTATTCGGCCTTGCCGGTTTATTTGGTCGTCGCATTTTTGTTGACCGTGTACGTTACATCTCTTCGCCATCTGATTACCTGATGCTGCTATTGATTATGGGCATCGCCGGCACCGGCCTGCTGATGGCTTACGTTGCACACACTGACATTGTTCAGTTAAAAGCATTTATTATGGGTTTGTTCTTCCTTGACTGGCAGAATTTGCCTTCAGATCTTGTTCTGCTGGCACATTTAACCATGGTCATTGGCTTAATGATGATCTTCCCGGTTAGCAAGTTGTTACATGCCCCTGGCTTGTTTTTTGCCCCAACGCGTTATCAACTTGATAACCCGCGTGAAAAACGCCATATCTCTGAATGGGGCGCTGAGATAGAAGCAAAAGACGGTAGAAATTCCTAAGGCAATCGGATAAAGAAATAAGGTAACACATGGCTGATTTCGAAACACCACAAACCAGAGAATTCCCCATAATCCCGACGATTGTGGAAGGTGCTATGTCACATAGCGCCCCGTTCCTGGCGTCTGAAGAATTTCAAACAGACATGGGTTTTCCAAGTGGTGAAGAAACCGGTCAGCTAATTGATGGCTGGAAAGAAAAATTTCTTGAACTCTTAAAAGATAAACTCGGCAAATACCGTTCGCTGCAAGTGTTTATGGACACCTGCGTGAAATGTGGCGCCTGCACAGATAAGTGTCACTACTTCATCGGTACAGCAGACCCTAAAAACATGCCGGTTGCACGTCAGGATCTGCTTAGAAAAATTTACCGTCGCTACTTCACATGGGCTGGCAGAGTTTTTCCAAAATTAGTTGGCGCAATTGACCTGACTGAAGAAGTGATTGATGAAATGTATAGCTACTATCATCAATGTTCTGAATGTCGTCGTTGCGCTGTTTTCTGTCCTTTCGGTATTGATACAGCAGAAGTCACCATGGCGGCTCGCGATATTCTATCGATGGTGGGTAAAGGTCAGAAATACTCCAACCAGATTATTCCTAAAATATTCAAAATTGGTAACAACCTCGGCCTTCCCGAACCTGCACTTGCAGATACACTGGAAGGTCTGGAAGAAGAAATTGAAGAAGAGACCGGCGTAAAAGTTCGTATGCCGTTAGATGAAAAAGGCGCGGACATTTTGCTCGTTACTCCTTCCGCCGACTTCTTTGCTGAACCTCACGTTGACGGCCTAATGGGTTATGCCAAGGTATTCCACGCAGCAGGCGTTAGCTGGACGATAAGCTCAAAAGCCTCTGAAGCAGCTAACTTTGGTTTGTTCATTGGTAGTTATGAACAAATGCGTAAAATATCATTACGTATTCGTGATGAAGCTAAAAGACTGGGTGTTAAACGTATTATCTTTGGCGAGTGCGGACATGCATGGCGTGTTGCATATAACCACCTGAACACCTTAGCGGGACCCTGGGATTTCCTTGATCAGAATTACCCGATTCCACAGCACATTCTCGAATTTACTAAAGATTGTTTAGATCGCGGTATTTTAAATATCGATAAATCCGAAAACGATCACATGACACTGACTTTCCACGATTCATGCAATATTGCGCGTGCATCTCGCATTGGTGAAGAGCCCGGCAGTCAGTTCACAATACCGCGCGAAGTTATAAAAGCAGTTTGTAATAATTACGTTGATATGGCACCCGAAACAATTCACGACGCAACATTTTGCTGTGGCGGTGGTGGCGGTCTACTAACCGACGACTTGATGGAAATCCGCGTCAAAGGTGCTCAACCAAGAATGGAAGCGTTAACCAATGTCGTTAAAGACAGTGGCGTAACACACATGGCCGCAATCTGCGCGATTTGTAAATCACAATTTACCAAGGTTCTTCCCTACTACGGCATGACTATGGATCAAATCGTCAGCGTTCACCAGTTGGTGAGCAGTGCGATTATTCTTGAAGGCCAGGGTGAAGACAACAGCGATGAATTAGAAAACGGCGACGAAACCGAAGAAGCTGCATAAACGAAATTTTAATTATTGATTAATACCGGCAACGGTTTAGCAACAGGAGAACAGGCATGGCCACTTCAAAAGAAGACATGCAAGACGAAAAATTAAACTATAGAAGATTTGAAGAAGGTGATTACGTCACTACCGACTTCAGCAAACAAATCTTCAAAGAAGATACGTCACATAAGTGCCCAACTTATGTTCACCGTACACCGCCTTGCCAGGGCAGTTGCCCGTCCGGTGAAGATATTCGTGGCTATCTGGACATCGTCCGCGGTATAGAACTACCTCCTGAAGGCGTTTCTATGCAGGAATACGCATTCCAGCGCTCAACCGATGCTAACCCTTTCCCATCTATGATGGGTCGTGTATGCCCTGCTCCATGTCAGGACGGTTGTAACCGTAATAACGTTGAAGATTTTGTTGGCATTAACTCGGTAGAACAATACATTGGTGACACTGCCACTGCCGAAAACTTCAAGTATGATAACAGCGCTGAAATGACCGGCAAAAAAGTTGCGATTGTTGGTGGCGGCCCTGCAGGTCTTGCTGCTGCTTACCAGTTACGTCGCATGGGTCACGCCAGCACAGTATTTGATGATCATTCTGAACTAGGCGGCATGTTTAAATACGGCATTCCCGGTTATCGTACTCCACGCGAATTTCTGAATGCTGAGATCGATCGCATCGTCGACATGAACGGTATTGAAGTTAAATTGAATACCCGCGTTGGTAAAGACGTTGCTGTTGCTGACCTTGAAAAAGATTACGATGCCGTTCTTTGGGCGATTGGTTGTAAATCCGGCCGCGCTTTGCCTGTACCTAATGCTGATGCACCTAACTGCGTATCCGGTGTCGCATTCCTTGAAGCCTTTAACAAAGGTGACATGCAAGTCACCGCCAACAAAGTGGTTTGTGTGGGTGGTGGTGATACCTCTATCGATGTTGTCTCGGTCGCGCGTCGCCTGGGCAAGTTAAATAACATGGACGACGAAATACGTCCCGAACAGGTTATTGGCGGTTATGTCGCACACGACTCGGCGATGGCTGCCTCTCGTGAAGGCGCACAGGTGACACTGACTTCTCTGTTTGAAAAGAGCGAAATGACAGCCGCTGAACACGAAGTGGAAGATGCCACCATCGAAGGTGTTGATATCCAGACCGGTGTTATGCCAATTGAAGTCATGGTTGATGGTGACGGTCGTGCTACTGCATTAAAAATGGCCAAATGTAATTTGGTTGACGGTCGTCCTGAAGCCATTGAAGGCACAGAATATGAAATAGAAGCTGACCTGATTGTATCTGCCATTGGTCAGGGTGGTGACCTTGAAGGTATAGAAGATTTAGACAACGGCCGCGGCTTGATTGATGCTGATGCTTTTTACCGGGTACCCGGCAAAGAAGGTCACTTCGTCTGTGGCGATATTGTTCGCCCTCACCTGCTGACAACCGCTATTGGTCAGGCTTCCATTGTTGCTGAAACCATTGATGCTTTCTTCAGCGAATCTAAATTGAAAAAACGTCCCAAAGTTGACGTGCATCATTTTAACCTTCACGAAAAGTTAACCGAAGTCGGTCTTGGCGTAGAAAGTTACGACGCTGATGAACACCTCGATGACGCTTCACGCGGCACCGAAAATCAAAAGTACGCAGTGCACAACTACGAAGATCGTGGTGCAAATGAAATTATTTCTGCTGACCAGTTATTCCTGGGGCACTTTGAATACGAAGAAAGAAATCTGCGAAAAATCAACGTACCCTCTTCCGAAGAAGTACTGGGCCACTTTGCAGAACGCCAGATAGGTCTAACTGAGGAAGAAGCCGTTGCAGAAGCCGGTCGTTGCATGAGTTGTGGCATGTGCTTTGAATGTGATAACTGTGTTATCTACTGCCCTCAAGATGCCATTTTCCGCGTTAAGAAAGACGAGAAAACAATGGGTCGTTATGTAGATACTGATTACGCCAAATGTATTGGTTGTCACATCTGCGCTGATGTATGCCCAACAGGCTACATTGATATGGCTCTGGGCGACGGCTAGTCAACACGAGATACAGGCTCAATAATATGAATCAGCGTTTTTTACGACTTTTCTTTATCCTTGGCGGATTGATGATACTGCTCCCTGCAAAAAGCATGGCAGATACACCCTTCCCCACTATTCGCGAACCAGAAGGGGAAGGCGTTAAGTGCGTTCAACCTGAAGAAGAGATGCGTAGAAATCACATGGACTACATTCTTCATCAACGTGATAAAACCGTGCATGAAGGTATTCGCACCGAAACCTACAGTCTAGCTAAATGCATCGACTGTCACGTTGAACCTGACGAGAGTGGAAAAATTGCAAAACATGATGATAAAGAGCACTTTTGCAATTCCTGTCACGAATACACTTCCGTGCAAATTGATTGCTTTGAATGCCACGCTGACCGCCCGCAGAAATACATTAAACGTGATTCTAAAAAGAATGCTCTGCAGCAACAGTTAAATAAAACATTATCAGCCAGAGACACTGACGGAGGTAACCTGTAATGTCTGAACAGGTCAACGACTCAAGACGTAACTTTCTGGCTAAAGCCGCCGTTGCAGGTACTGTCACTATTGCACCGGGCGTACTTTTACACACTGCTGCCATTGCCAAACCTGATGATGAAGCTGTTACCAACGCAACTCGCTGGGGTATGTTGATTGATACGGACAAGTGCGCAAAAGGATGCACTGATTGTGTTGATGCATGCAATGAAGAACATGCTCTTACCGGTTTTGACCGTCCCGAAACAGACGCCCAGTATATTCGCAAGGTGACCCTGAAAGAAAAATCAACCGGGCACGAACTATCATTGCCCTTGATGTGTCAGCATTGCGAGACTGCGCCCTGCGTTGATGTATGCCCTACCGGCGCATCATTTAAACGCGTAGACGGTATCGTTCTGGTTGATAAACATATTTGTATCGGTTGTCGTTACTGCATGATGGCCTGCCCCTACAAGGCCCGTTCATTTATTCACGAAGTTATTGAAAACCAGACGCTAGCCGCCCCTCGTGGCAAAGGCACCGTAGAGTCATGCACAATGTGCGTACACCGCGTTGACAAAGATGGCATACCCGCATGCGTGGAAGCCTGCACCGAAGAAGAGCACGATGCCATGATATTTGGTGATATTAATGACCCGCAAAGCAATATATCTAAATCCATGAAAAAACACGGCGGCAAACAGATTCGTGCCGACCTGCGATTAAACACTGGCGTGCGTTACCAGGGCCTGTAATTTAAACCTGTTAAGTATCATCAAGAGTCAATAACAGATGAAAAAAATTGAATACACAAAAATAAAAGGTCATAGCATAGCGTACTACGCTTTATTGGCCGGTTTGGGTTTTGTTGTTTTGCTTGGCCTGCTGGCCGCATGGTATATGGAACACAACGGCCACTATGTCACCGGCATGAACAACCAGATTATCTGGGGCATGCCACACGTATTTGCCGTCTTCCTGATTGTTGCAGCTTCAGGCGCATTGAACGTTGCCTCGATTGCGTCGGTGTTTGGTAAAAAGATCTACGACCCCATGGCGCGGCTCTCCGCCTTACTTGCCATTGCACTGCTCGCGGGTGGTCTGATCGTATTATTACTCGATCTGGGCCGTCCCGACCGCCTGATCATCGCCATGACCTACTACAATTTCAAATCCATTTTTGCCTGGAACATCATTCTCTACATGGGCTTCTTCGGCATTGTAGGCGCCTACATCTGGATGATGATGGACCACAACATGCACAAGTATAAAAAACGCGTGGGCATCTCTGCTTTTGTATGGCGCCTTATACTGACAACGGGTACCGGTTCTATTTTTGGTTTTCTGGTAGCTCGCTCGGCTTACGACGCCGCACTGTTGGCACCCATGTTCATTATTATGTCATTCTCATTTGGACTCGCCATTTTCATTCTGGTACTAATGGCTTCGTACAAATGGACGGATCGCGAATTAGGTGATGCAGTCATCGCCCGTTTAAGAAATCTGCTAGGTGTTTTCGTCGCTGCCGTGCTCTACTTTACTGTTGTTTACCACCTCACCAATCTGTACATTACAGAACACCACGGGCTGGAGAAATTTCTGCTGGTAGATGGCGGTATTTACACTAATCTCTTCTGGATTGGCCAGGTGCTAATTGGCGGCCTGCTACCTCTAGCCATGATTTACGCGCCGGGCGTCAGAACCTGTCGCAAAACGCTGGGCCTGATATGCACCATGATCATCGTTGGTGGCATGTGCCAGATGTACGTCATCATCATCGGCGGTCAGGCTTACCCGATGGATATGTTCCCCGGATATGAAGTCAGCAGTTCCTTCTTTGACGGCGTTGTCAACGAATACTCACCTTCCTTACCTGAAGTGCTACTGGGTGTTG
>QIHT01000229.1 GCA_003229115.1 Gammaproteobacteria bacterium
TGGTTATTTGTTGACGAACGAATTTCGGAGTGTATAATCCTAACAGCTTGAAAGTATACGAGTATTTATGTTCAGTAAAGACAGTTTCTACTGTAATTGTTAGTTCTGAAGTTCATAAGTAATACCCGCATTTCAGAGCAATACCCCTTGAAAAAGGTTTAAATAAAATTACATAGGTAAACAACATGTCTACAACTACTGGAACAGTTAAGTTCTTCAATGATTCAAAAGGTTTTGGTTTTATCGAACAGGAAAGCGGCCCGGACGTTTTCGTTCACTTCAGCGCTATCCAGTCTGAAGGTTTTAAAACTCTGACTGAAGGTCAGAAAGTTGAATTCACAGTCACTGAAGGTCAAAAAGGCCCACAGGCTGAGAACGTAACTGCAGTCTAATTTAGACTCAGCAATACGAAAAAAGCAGCGTTAATCGCTGCTTTTTTTTCGCCTGAAATTAAGGGCTTTTCACCACAGAGGTCACAGAGGTGCACAGAGAAAAGCCGAAATCTTTTTTTGTTATTGCGAGTTCGTAGGTTGGGTTAGCGAAGCGTAACCCAACAATATTCCATATTCAAAAATGTTGGGTTACGGCAAAAAACGCCTAACCCAACCTACGCGCTCTGTTTTAACATCAAAGCATTTGTTTTTCTCTGTGCACCTCTGTGCCCTCTGTGGTTCAAGCTTTTACCCTACAGCGCCTTAAGCAGATCAATATCTTTTTTCACCAACGAAGCCGAGTTGTGGAACATGGTGGTTTCGTTATCGTTCATATCCAGCGAAATGATTTTCTCCATACCATTTTTACCCAGCACTGCCGGTACACCAATAGCAATGTCGTGGTGCCCATACTCACCTTCAAGAATGCATACGGTGGGTAGAACCCGCTTTCTGTCGTAAACAATCGCATCGACCATTTCTGCCACCGAGGCCGCCGGTGCGCCATAAGCACTGCTGTTCTGTCTCAGTGCAAGAATTTCAGCGCCACCATTGCGGGTGCGTTCAACAATACCGTCGAGTTTGTCTTTATTAATGAAATTTGAAACAGGAATGCCCGAGATGGTTGTGTAGCGCAACATGGGCACCATGGTATCGCCGTGACCACCGAGCACCATGGCGTTGATATCAAGATTCGAATAACCGGTTTCCATGGCGATAAAACTGGCCATGCGACTCGAATCCAGTACGCCGGCCTGACCAAAGACCCGGTGCCGCGGCCATCCGGTTTTGACAAAGGCGTTATAAGTCAGCACATCGACAGGATTGCTGACAAACAGCAGCATGCTATTCGGTGCATACTGCATCGTACCGTCAATGATGTCGTTGGTGATAGCCACATTTTTAGCCAGCAAGTCCGAGCGTGACATGCCGGGTTTGCGCGGTAGTCCGGCAGTGATAATGATGAGATTGGAATCTTTCATTAAGGCGTAATCACTACCGCCGTAAAGACGTGTATCGAATTCAAATAAGGGGGAGACTTCCTGTATATCCAGCGCAGCACCTTCGGCAGCGCCTTCACGAATATCGATTAAAGCAATTTCCCGGCACATATCTTTAGCCGCGATAAACTGGGCGGTTGATTCACCGACGCGCCCGGCACCTACGATCGTGATTTTATTCATCCGTCGTCCTTTTTGTTATTTATGCGTTAAACATTAGTCCGGAGTTTAGTCTGAATGTTTCGTCAGGGCGAATTAAAAAAGCTTGAACCACAGAGGGCACAGAGGTGCACAGGGAAAAACAAATGCTTTGATGTTAAAACAAAGTGCGTAGGTTGGGTTAGGCGTTTTTTGCCGTAACCCAACATTTTCGAACACGGAATCATGTTGGGTTACGCGGAGTTTATCCCGAGCTTGCCGAGGGGCTAACCCAACCTACTGGCTCGCAATAACAAACAAGGTTTTGGCTTTCCTCTGTGTACCTCTGTGACCTCTGTGGTTCAAGCTTTTTAACTAGCTTCAGATTGTCGTGTATTAGCATTTTGACACTTTCTCCGTCGCTGAAATGGTGATGGCTGACGGATGACGCAGGCGCATATAAAATTTCACGCCTTTTTTAACTTTCTTTTTAGGATGTACCCAGCCTCGTACCGTGATGCTCTGGTTAGTGAGTGATTTTAGGCTGTCTTTGTCAAAGTTAGGCAGGTCTTCGGTGCGGATACCGATCATCAGGCCGCCCTGTAGAAACAGCCAGATGCCTTTGCCTGACTCACTGACACGTTCCACCTGCCCTGAAATGATGTGAAAGCCCTGGATATCCGCATCCAGTGTTGTGCTGTGTTTAGTGGCGTAGTCGTCATCTGACCAGATTCCGAGGGATTTGCACCTGGCGATGTGTTCGGCCTGTTGATAGCAGCCAGTGAAAGCCACATTGGGCGGGTAGGCGCTGGCGGTTGCCAGTCCTTGCTGGATCAGGGCTAACTGCAAGTTCTGTCCATTCGGTAGAAAAAGATGGGCCAGCGTACGTTGGTAACGATCAAGGCGCTCTTTGCCGTATACCAGTTTGACCCGGTTATGGCTGGAAGCGATAAGTTGCCTGAGCTGGTTGCGGGCATCGCTTGCAAAAGCCTGTTCAGGTGTGCCGCTTCTGGCCAGCTCGGGCGCGTTGATGCCGATCAGTCGTATTTTCCGACCATCATCCAGTTTGACCGTATCGCCATCATGCACCGATTTGATGACGGCAGTTTCATCGTAGTGGTTTGCCGGGCAGGATGACGCCATATTGCCGGCCATGCTCTGGGATATACCTGGGGCTGGAGCCAGACCCAGCAGCAACAAAAAAAGGCGCCCATAGGCGCCTTTTCGGTAAAATCTGATGGCAGGTAGCGTGATTATTTCTTGCCACCGAAGCGCTTGTTGAATTTCTCGATTTGACCAGCACTGTCCAGTACCTTCTGTTTACCGGTGTAGAAGGGGTGACATTCCGAGCACACTTCTATGTGCATCTCATCCTTAGCGTAGGTGGAGCTGGTTTTAAAGTTGTTGCCGCAGCTGCAAGTCACGTTAACCTCTTGATAAGCCGGGTGGGTATCTGCTTTCATCTTTGCTTCCTGTTTTCGCCCGCTATTGGGGCGGTATTCGTAAAAGGAGTCGAATTTTACTCGTATCCGGGCTCACAGGCAAGTGGTGGTGGCTGCGCGGAATGTACGAAATTAAAGGCTATAATGGGCGAGGAAGGGGCATGCCTCCAGTAATGTATCAAAGGATCTACAGCTATGAAATCGACCATTATCTCCATGATCATCGTGTTGATCGTTATGGTGACCTTACCGATGATTTTCCTCGGAGATGGAGACGTTGCGAGTAAGTTGGGTTTTGCTGATTTTTGGAAAAAAGGTAGCGGGCCATCAAATTTACCCGCAAATGTCAAAGCGGCTGTCACTGATCGTAAGGTTGATGTTTACACCTGGGTCGATAAAAACGGGGTAAAACAGTTTAGTGGTATACCACCGGCGGATGGTAGGGCATCGGAAAAAATCGTGCTCAAACCGGACACCAATATCATTAGCGCGTTTAAAGTGCCTGAGGAAAAAGAAGAAGAGAAGAAGGTATCGAGAGGCAAAGTGATTAGTCTTGGTAATCCGTATACACCGGACGGCATGAAGGATCTGGTGGACAATAGCAAGGATATTAATGGCTCGATGGGTGATCGACAGGCAGAACAGGAAAAAATGATGCAGGAACTTTTTCCACAATTGAGCGGTAATAAAAGCAGGTAAACAATCGTAGATTACAAAAAATTTTCCAGTACATCATTGAGAAAGTCATATCCCTTGCTACTGGTTTTTATCGTGGCATTATCAATGATGAGCAAGTCGGGTGAAATTTTTTCACAGGCTTGAATCAGAATAGCCTTATCAAGACCGGTATTTTTTTCAAACACTTCAAATTTACAGCCATTTTTTAAGCGCAAGGCGTTCAGCAAAAACTCAAATACAATATCGTTTTTTTCGATAACCGATTCACCGGATAGCGGGTTGCCTGATGTGTGTGTTATGTAATCTTCGGGTTGTCTTCGTTTCCAGCGTCGAGTGATTTTGTTGGCGAGGCTTAGTTTGCCATGAGCACCTGCGCCGATACCGATGTAGTCGCCAAAGGTCCAGTAATTCAGGTTGTGCTGGCACTGTTTGTTTGTATTCGAAAAAGCTGAAACTTCATATTGTTTGAAATTATTTTCTGACAGGATGTCATGACATTGTGTTTGCATGTCCCACAGTAACTCTGACTTTGGGGTTTGAGGCGGATGCTTGTGAAAATAGGTGTTGGGCTCAATGGTCAGTTGATAATGTGAGATATGTTGTACGCTCTGATTGCAGGCGATTTTTATATCATTGATGGCCTGTTGAGGTGATTGGTCGGGTAAGCCAAACATCAGATCCAGGTTAATATTTTCAAAACCAGCATCAAGTGCGGTTGATATAGCCGAGAGAGATTGCTGGCCGTCATGGATGCGACCTATGTTTTTCAGGCTGGTATCATCGAAACTCTGGATGCCAATAGAGAGCCGGTTGATACCTGCTGACCTGAATTCAGAAAAATTTTTCTGTTCAAAAGTGCCGGGATTGGCTTCCATGGTTATCTCAATACACTCTTTGAGGTTTAACTTGTTCTCAATGCCTGTAATGATCTGATGAATTGAATCAGGTGAAAACAAGCTCGGTGTGCCGCCACCAAAAAAAATACTCTGAATTTCGCGTTGTTCGACAAGGCTGGATTCAGTGTCAAGATCCTGCATAAGCGCATTGATGTATCGTTGTTCATCAATATCAACATTGGATTCGTGTGAATTGAAGTCACAGTAAGGGCATTTCCGTACACACCATGGAATATGAATGTATAGCGAAAGTGGTGGACAGGGGTGCAGGCTCACAAAATATTAACTGGCATTTTTATTAATATGCATTTTCTTGTTAAGCCAGTACAAAAGCAGTAAACCTGGAATTGCAATAAGGGTGCAAAAAATAAAAAATAGCGTCCAGCCCATTGCATCCGCCATAAACCCTGTGGGTGCGGCGGCAAATACCCTGGGCATTCCCATGAAGCTGGTGAGTAATGCAAACTGTGTTGCAGTGAAGCGTTTATCGGTCAGGCTTGCCATAAAGCCTACAAAAGCAGCGGTACCTAAACCTGCACTGATATTTTCAAAAGATATGACGGCACCCAGGGCTACAAGGTTGTAACCAATTTCTGATAGCACTGCAAAGCCCGCAGTTGATAGTGCCTGCAAAATCCCAAACCAGATCAAGCCGGAAAAAATACCAAAGCGCATGATAATTAGACCACCGAGCAAAGTGCCGCCTATGGTTGCCCAGAAGCCAAACAGTTTTACGATGGTTCCAATTTCGGTTTTACTAAAACCTAATTCAAGATAAAAAGGGATGGTCATCTGGCTGGCCATGGTATCGCCAACTTTATATAGAAAAATAAATAACAGGATGGCGATAGCGTAGTCGCGTGTGAAGTACTCTCTAAAAGGATCTACCACCGCTTCTTTTAAAGACCCCGGTTTGCCGTGTTGCATTTCGGGTTCTTTCGCTATCAATGTTACGACAATACACGCCGCCATGGCAGCTGCCATAATAAAATAAACACTTTGGTAAGGCATGTAGTCGGCCATAATCAGGCCGCCACCGGTAGCGAGAAGGATGCCAATACGGTAACCACTTACATAAAGCGATGCTCCCATGCCCTGTTCTTCATCGCTCAGTGATTCGCGTCGGTAAGCATCGATAACAATATCCTGGCTGGCCGAGAAAAAACTTAATAATAGTGCTGCAATAGCTGTGACAAGCAATATGTTCTTTGGGTCGGAGAAAGCGAGCATGATAATGGCACCGGTGAGCAACACTTGCCAGATAGTTAACCAGCCACGACGCCGCCCGAGTGCGGATGGAATGTAGCGATCCATCAACGGAGCCCAGACAAACTTTAGTGTGTACGGCAAACCCACCAGTGCAAACAAACCGATGGTGCCGAGGTCAACCCCGGATTCTTTCATCCATGCCTGCAACACCGTTGAGGTTAAAAATAAAGGCAGGCCGCCGGCAAAACCCATGATCAGGGCAATCAGCATGCGTCCACTGAACAGCGACACGAGAACCTGTTGCCAGGATTTCTTATGCTGTTCCAGTTTTGGCTGAGTATGATCCAAGAATTAGCTCAAGTCGTAATCGTAATCAATAATGAGTGGCGAATGGTCGGAAAAACGTTCGTCTTTATAAACACTGGCTGCTTTGACCGCAGATTCCAGTTTAGGTGAAATAACCTGGTAGTCGATACGCCAACCCACATTGTTGGCCCATGACTGCCCCCGGTTAGACCACCATGTGTATTGTTCAGCTTTCTGGTTTACGACACGAAAAGCATCAACGAAGCCCACTTCACCAAACAATTTATCCAGCCATGCGCGTTCTTCAGGAAGGCATCCCGAATTTTTCTGGTTGCCACCCCAGTTTTTTATGTCGATACGTTTGTGCACGATATTCCAGTCACCGCAGATGATGTACTCCCTGCGTTTACGTCGAAATTTCTTCAGCACCGTCATAAATCGCTGCATGAAATCGAACTTGATGTTCTGCCGTTCTTCACTGGCGGAGCCTGAATGCATGTAGAGCGAGATTACGCTCAATTTGTCGAATTGAAATTCGATGTAACGGCCTTCCACGTCAATATCGTGCATACCGACACCCTCAATCACTTTTTTGGGTGCAACCTTGCTGTAGATAGCGACACCGCTGTAACCTTTTTTTACCGCATCGTGATAACGGCAGGTGTAACCTTCAGGATGGAAAATTTCGTCACTCAGCTGGTGAACCTGTGCTTTGGTTTCCTGGATGCAGATAACATCAGCATCCATCTTTTTTAACCAGTCGAAGAAACCTTTTTTTGCGGAGGCGCGGATGCCGTTGGTGTTGGCGGTTATGATTCTCATAAGTCGCGCTATGATACCTGTGCCTTATAATATGTGCCACCAACATACCGAATCATTTATACTTCCGCCTAATGAGTGAATATAAAAACCAGTTCATCAAGCTAGCCATAGAGTATCAGGCGCTGAAATTTGGCGAATTCAAGCTTAAATCCGGGCGGCTCAGTCCTTATTTCTTTAATGCAGGTGTTTTCGATACAGGTTGGGCGCTGGCTTCATTAGGTAGTGTTTATGCCCGGTCATACATTGAGCAGAGTTTGCAATGTGATGTTCTGTTCGGCCCGGCGTACAAGGGCATCCCTCTGGTATCTGCATTAGCAATAACTTTATCCTCAAATCATGATCTGGATCTGCCGTATGCCTTTAACCGAAAAGAAGCCAAGGATTATGGTGAAGGCGGAGCCATTGTCGGCGCACCGCTAGAAGGTGACGTGCTCATTGTCGATGATGTGATAACCGCCGGCACCGCGATTCGCGAAGCGGTAGATATTATTCATGCCGAGGGCGGCAAAGCGACGGGCGTGCTGATTGCGCTGGACAGGCAGGAAAAAGGCAGCGGTGGTAAATCAGCGATTCAGGAAGTGCGGGATGATTATGGCATTCCTGTTTATAGTTTGATTACCTTGAGTGACTTGATTGATTACCTTGAGACAGATGATGAGTTTAATAACTATGTGGGCGCGATGAAGGCTTATCGTGATGAATATGGAGTTTGAAGTGGTTTTACTTCAGATCTTTCACCACAGAGGGCACAGAGGTTCACAGAGAAAAGCTTATATTTTATGTAAAACAAAAAATCCCTGTGTACCTCTGTGCCCTCTGTGGTTCAAATCATCCAACAATCAGCTTTAACCCAATCAACAACGTCACTACCTCAAAACTGCGTTTAATCAGTTTATTGCCCTTAACAATCGCCAGATGTGCGCCCAGGTAACCGCCTATTACAGAGCTCGTAGGGCGGGCACTGTCCGCCATCGAATGGGATGGTATTACCGGTTTTGACTCATGGTGGGCAGTGCCCACCCTACAGTAACCAGAATAATCTCGGATAGACCGCGTTTTTATGCGCGTAACGCAACCCAAACGTTTTTCTCTGTGCCCTCTGTGGCAAAAAAATTTCTTTGTTTTTCTTTGCGTCTTTTGCGTTCTTCGCGGCAAATAGTTTTTCACCCAATAATCAACTTCAACCCTATCAACAAAGTCACTACCTCAAAACTGCGTTTAATCAGTTTGTTGCCTTTAACAATCGCCAGGTGTGCACCCAGGTAACCGCCCATTACAGAGCCGAGCAACAGGGCGGGAATCCATAGCCAGTAAATTTCGCCCAGCAGTCCTAGCGTGATGGCTCCCGCGCCATTCCAGAACAGCCCGACTAACACAAGGGTGTATGCGACCGCGTGTTTGTAGTCCAGACCAAACCACCGAATAAGCCAGAGCGTGACAAACAGCCCGGTACCGGAAGTGAGTGAGCCATTGAGTATGGCGATCAGGAAAAGTACGATGCCGCCGCCAACATAACCCTTCAGGTTACGATGAGCTGGTTTGTGTTGCTGTCCCAGTTCGGGTGAAAAGAAGGAGTACACACTGAGCCCCAAAGTCAGAATACCCAGTGCGACCTGTGCCATTTGGTCAGGCACCTGAAGAATAAAACTGGCACCGAGGATGACACCGGGGACGCCGGTACACACCATAAATAATGCAAACTGTCTTTCCAGCGGGCTGTCTCGCAGGTGTCTGGCAGTAGCGCCGATGCCGAGGGCAATGGTCGCGACTTTGTGTGTGGCCAGAGCAACGCCAAAGGGCAGTCCCAGAAAGATGAGTACAGGAAGCTGGATCAGGCCGGCGCCACCGCCTGCAAGGGCGGAGAACACATTGGCGATCAGAGAGATGATAAAAATAAGCAGGTGCTCAAGCATGTTCGTGGCTACTTTTGGGATTATTCATTTTTCTTTGCCGGTACTCTATTGTGCCATTGTAATATAGTCCTATACTCTTGAGGATCGTCGAAATTAAGAGGTCTGACAATGAATCGTAAGTACTCACATTTTTTACTTCTTTTAATGCTGTGTTCTTTGCCGGCACAGGCAAAGTTATACAAGTGGGTGGATGATGATGGCCAGACACATTTTGGTGATAAAGTTCCAAATCAATACCTGAGCAAGGAACACCAGGAGCTAAATCATCAGGGTGCTACGGTTAATACCTGGCCACCCGCAGAGACCGAGGAGCAAAGATTAGAAAAACTCAAATCCGAGCGTGTTCGTAAAGAAGAAGAAAAACAGGCCCAGTTAAAAGCCAAGCGTGATCGAGTGTTGCTTGATACCTACACAACCGAGCGCGATTTAGTCGCTGCCAAGACTGCTCGACTTGATGCGGTGGGTTCACAGTTACAATTATCTGAATCGTTGATAGCTGATACCGAACGAAAACTGGAAGCGACAGAGAAGCAAATCACATCAATCAAGGCCAGTGGCAATAAAGTGCCTAAAAATATTTCTGACAAAATGGTGCGCGAAGAAAAACAGTTAGTTACGCATCGCAAAATTGCCCAGGGTCATCTTGACAGGCGGCAAAAAATCAACACGCAGTTTGATGGTTATCTTGAGCGATTCCGTGAATTGAAAGCAGAGAAGAAGCGTATCAAAGATGAACGTGAAGCTCGACGCAGAAAAGAACTGGGGCTGGATCATTGAAAAGATAGTTATTAGTTGGCAGTTGGCAGTTGGCAGTTGGCAGTTGGCAGTTGGCAGTAATTTTAAAAAAATTACGCCCTGTTTCAAAGCTTTTTGTTTTTACTGATAACTGAAGACTGCCAACTCAAAACTAGCTTTTAATGAGTGTGCCAACGCCTTCATCGGTGAGTAACTCGAGCAGTACTGCGTGTTCTACACGACCATCGATGATGTGTGCTGTTTTCACGCCCGAGTTAACCGCATCCAGTGCGCAATCAATTTTAGGTAACATGCCGCCGTGTATGGTGCCGTTTTCCTTTAGTTTGTCGACGTCTGAAACATTGAGTCCGGTCAGTATGTTTTCATCTTTATCCAGAATGCCTGGTGTGTTAGTGAGCAATAATAATTTTTCTGCTCCTAATACGTTGGCCATTTTTCCTGCGACAAGGTCGGCGTTGATGTTGTAAGAGACGGCATCGGGACCGACGCCAATGGGTGCGATAACCGGAATGAAATTACCACTATCCAGCATAGTGACCAGCGAAGGGTCGATGGCGGTAACTTCACCGACATGACCCAGGTCGATTATTTCGGGTGCTTCCAGTTCCGGTGCTGAACGTTCTATTTGCATTTTTTTTGCACGAATCAGGCCGCCGTCTTTGCCGGTGAGACCAACAGCGCGCCCACCGTTATGATTAATCAGGTTAACAATGCTTTTGTTGACCAGCCCACCAAGCACCATTTCAACCACGTCCATGGTCTCGCTATCGGTAACGCGCATGCCGTT
This sequence comes from Gammaproteobacteria bacterium, assembly GCA_003229115.1. Taxonomy (GTDB): domain Bacteria; phylum Pseudomonadota; class Gammaproteobacteria; order SZUA-229; family SZUA-229; genus SZUA-116. The sequence goes on from QIHT01000229.1 coordinate 10,380, forward strand.
AATGAATTTGGTTTCTTTGCCTAATTTTTCCAGTAGTTGACCGATTTGAGGACCACCACCGTGAACAATGACAGGATTTACGCCGACCTGTTTGAGTAGAACGATGTCTCTGGCAAAACTGTTTTTCAGTTTTTCATCCACCATCGCATTGCCGCCAAATTTTATGACAATGGTTTTGTTGTTCAGGTTCTGAAGATAGGGTAGTGCTTCAGATAGAACGTTGGCTACATTTTTTGCGGCTTTAATATCCACGGGTTTGCTCCTGACAGATTATCTATTTGTACCGTAAAGTCGTCTGCTTCGCAAAGAAAACTTTAGAAAGGCAACTCGAGCGTACTATCAACCCTGAGTAGTTGCTGTTTGAAGGTGGCCTGTATTTCTTCAAGCCTTGATTCGCTATTGGCTTCAAAACGTAAAACCAGGCAGGGCGTGGTATTGGAAGGCCGAATCAGGCCCCAGCCATCTGCATAGTTAACCCGCATGCCATCGATGGTGGTGATATCGGCATCACCGAAATCTGATACCTGCTTGAAACTCTCCATGAATTTGTAATGCTCACCTTCTTCAAAGTGGATATTAATCTCAGGTGTGTTGTAACTATCCGGCAGTTTTTCAAAAATAGCGGAAGATGATTCATCGCGTTTGCTCAAAATTTCCAGCATGCGTGCGGCGCTGTACAGGCCGTCATCAAAACCGAACCAGCGTTCCTTGAAGAAAATGTGGCCGCTCATTTCACCGGCAAGCTCGGCACCAGTTTCTTTCATCTTGGCTTTTATAAATGAGTGCCCGGTTTTCCACATCAGGGGTTCACCACCGAGTTCGCTAATCACATTTTTAAGATTAGTGCTGGATTTGATATCGAAAATAATTTGTGCGCCCGGTTTGCGCTCCAGCACATCCGCTGCGTACAACATCATCTGGCGGTCTGCCCAGAGAATATTTTGTTTGTCATCAATAACACCAACACGATCGCCGTCACCATCAAAAGCCAGGCCCAGTTCGAGTGAGTTATCGCCAATCGATTTTTTAATGTCAAGCAGGTTTTCAGGTTTGGAAGGGTCAGGGTGATGGTTGGGGAAATTACCATCCACATCACAGAAAAGTTCAGTCACTTCACAACCCAGTTTGGTAAATAATTCTGTAGCCACCACGCCAGCAACGCCGTTACCGCAATCAACGGCAATGCGCATTGGTTTTTCGAGTTTGATATCAGAAACAATTCTTTCGACATAAGAAGGCAGGACATCCTCTTCTCGATGTGTGCCGTTACCTGTGGCGAATTTATCGTCTCGAATAATATGGTAGAGAGACTTTATGCTATCACCGTATAAGGTGTTGCCGGCAATAAGCATTTTTATGCCATTATATTGCGGTGGGTTGTGGCTACCGGTGACCATAATGCCGGTACCGGTTTTAAGTTTATGTGTGGCGTAATACAAAACCGGTGTCGGCACCATGCCAATATCAATGACATCACAACCGCCTGCGCGTAAGCCTTCGCTCAATACCTGCGATAACTCGGGACTGGACAAGCGACCATCACGACCAATGACAATGGTTTTCTGTCCTTCGCTTAATGCCTGTGTTGCAAAAGCCTGCCCGATTTGGCGAACGGCATCCGGGGTGAGTGCAGTTTCAACTATGCCGCGTATGTCGTAGGCGCGGAAAATATCTTCGGTGATAGTCATGTGTTTTTCTTATGTTAAAAATGGTGTTAGTTATAAATTATAAAAAATCCGTCATTGCGAGCGGTAGCGCGGCAATCTTTGTTAGTTCGCGTAATCCTGGAGATTGCCGCGCTGCGCTCGCAATGACAAGATATGAATATGTTTTATTCATATCTTGTCATTTATGGCCAGAATGGCCAAAGCCACCGGCACCGCGCTCACTGGAATCAAAGTCTTTAACCACTTCAAAGTCAACCTGTACTACCGGTACAAAAACCATTTGAGCAATGCGGTCGCCTTCTTCAATGGTGAAACTGTTGTTGCCACGGTTCCAGCATGAAACAAACAACTGCCCCTGGTAGTCCGAGTCGATCAGTCCTACCAGGTTGCCCAGAACGATGCCGTGTTTATGGCCTAAACCGGAGCGCGGCAAGATGGTTGCGGCAAGACCGGGGTCTTCAATGTGTATCGCCAGCCCGGTAGGAATCAGCTTTGTGTCTCCCGGGTTCAGCGTGATGTTTTTATCAATGCAGGCGCGTAAATCCATACCGGCCGAGCCTTCAGTGGCATGTGCGGGCAGAGCAATGGTTTTGCCGATACGGTCATCAAGGATTTTAAGCTGTATTTTTCTCATGTTGCTTTTTTTGCTGGTAACGCGATGCAATCAGGTGAATCAGCTGGCGTGCCAGACTGTCTTTGCGTGCCAGTTCAAGGCTGGCCTGACCTTCTGGCCAGAAAACCTGCAGCGCATTGTATTCGCTGTTAAAGCCGATGTCCTGTTTTTCCGCAATATTTTTGCCAACCCGGTTGGCAGCGATCATGTCGAGGTTTTTTTTCTGCAGTTTTTTCAGGGCATTTTCTTCGAGTTGCTCGGTTTCTGCAGCAAAGCCGACGACAAACGGGCGCATTTTCGAGTGCGCCACATCATAAAGGATGTCTTTGTTGCGCTCGAGTTGCAGCGTTAACGAGTCATGGTCTTTTTTTAGTTTTTGCTCGTAGGTGGTGGCCGGTTTGTAATCTGCCACTGCAGCTGCGGCGATAAAGATATCGCAGTGTTTCAGGTGGTCGAAAACAGCCTCGTGCATTTGCTCAGCAGTTTCAACATCAATTCGTGTTACAGCATCCGGCGTGCCTAAATGCGTTGGACCACTGATTAAAGTGACAGCGGCACCTGCTTCTCTGGCAGCCTGTGCCATGGCAAAACCCATGCGCCCCGAGCTGCGGTTGCCAATGAAGCGTACCGGGTCAATCGGCTCAAAAGTCGGGCCAGCGGTGATGATCACATTGAGCGCCTGCAATTCGCCGCTTTCAAAACAGCTGGCCAGCTTGTTGATGAGATCAGGCACTTCCATCATGCGGCCTTCACCGTTTTCACCACAGGCTTGCTCGCCGCTTTCAGGCCCAAACTGGAAGTAGCCGCGTTTCTGAAGCGCTTTACAATTGGCCTGGGTAGCGAGGTCACCCCACATGGCGCGATTCATCGAAGGTGCAAAGGCTAATGGTGATTCTGTGGCCAGGCAGAGGGTGCTGAGCAGGTCATCTGCACGGCCCTGGGTGAGTTTGGCGATAAAATTCGCACTCGCAGGGGCAATTAATATCGCATCGGCCCAACGCGCCAGTTCAATATGACCCATGCCAGCCTCGGCAGATTCATCAAGCAATGCGGTGTGGACAGGATTGCCGGAAAGCGCCTGAAAGGTCAATGCAGTCACAAATTCTGTTGCCGCACGGGTCATGACCACGCGCACATCCGCGCCAGCATCTCTCAATCGGCGGGTGAGTTCGGCACTTTTATAGGCCGCGATACCGCCGGTGATGCCGAGCAGTATGTGTTTTCCGTGCAGGCGTTTCATGCGCTCAGTTTAGCAGACTATGCCGCTAACCGACTGATTTGCCACGGCTCGACTGTGGGGCTATTATCGAGCTTCAACAATTTCAGGGATGAATATGGCAATTACCGACTGGCCCGCACAGGAACGTCCGCGGGAAAAACTCTTACAAAAAGGCGCGGAAGCGCTTTCCGATGCCGAGCTACTGGCCATTTTTTTGCGCACTGGCACACGCGGTTATACGGCGGTTGATCTGGCGCGCATGTTGCTTGATGATTTCGGTGGTCTCAAGCCTTTGCTGGAAATCGGAGAATCCGAATTCTGCGAGCATCATGGTTTAGGTTCGGCCAAGTACGCGCAGTTACAGGCGGTGCTGGAAATGGCGAAGCGCCATTTATTTGAAAACATAAAACGTGGTGATGCATTATGCAGCCCTGAAGAAACCCGGCGTTATCTTGCTGCTGAGTTACAAACCTATCCACATGAAGTGTTTGCCTGCCTGTTTCTGGATAATCGCAACCGCGTCATTACTTTTGAAAAACTGTTTTTTGGCACGATTGATGGGGCCAGTGTTTATCCGCGTGAAGTGGTACGCATGGCTTTAAAACATAATGCCGCTGCAGTTATTTTTGCGCACAATCATCCCTCGGGTGTGGCCGAGCCAAGCCGGGCAGACGAACAAATCACTCAACGCTTAAAAGCGGCACTGGATCTGGTGGATATTCGGGTGCTCGATCACATGGTTATTGGTGACGAAGTAGTATCGTTCGCAGAACGTGGTTTGCTGTAATGAGTTTGCGATGTGAAAAGTTTGGCTAGTAACGCAGAGGTTTTTAGTCTGTCATTCCGAACGAATGTGAGGGATCTTGTGCTTCAACGTACCAGATCCCTCACGTTCGTTCGGAATGACATAAAAATTCAGGCTGTATTAACTTTGAGCCAGTACCATTAAATTTGTTTCCATGCGGGAACACAACACTCAGATATTATTAATCACTGTGTGTGTAATACCCCGTGGCTTGCCACGTAATCTGTAGGTGCGAATTTATTCGCACAAAACGACCAGATAGTGACGCCATAACCTTTGTGCGAATAAATTATTCGGCATGT
>QIHT01000119.1 GCA_003229115.1 Gammaproteobacteria bacterium
CTGTTCATGATTCTGCCGGTATTTGCGCTCTATGCCGAAGAATTGCCCGATGCCACACCCTTGCTGACCGGCCTTGCGTTGGGGGCTTACGGCCTGACACAGGCGCTATTACAGATACCTTTTGGCATGTTGTCTGACCGGATTGGGCGAAAGCCTGTGATCGCCATGGGTTTACTGATATTCGCCGCAGGTAGCCTGCTGGCGGCCTCGGCAGATGGCATCTATGGCATTATCGCCGGGCGCGCCCTGCAGGGCTCAGGGGCGATTGCAGCGGCCTTGATGGCGCTGGCTGCCGACCTTTCGAGGGAAGAACATCGCATGCGTATGATGGCGCTGATCGGTGCCAGTATCGGTGGCTCGTTTGCGGTGTCGATGACGATGGGGCCGATAGTGAATGAGTTTATTGGTGTGTCGGGTATTTTCGCCGCCACCGCTGTGCTGGCGATTATGGGCATCGGCATCCTCTATTTATTTGTGCCAGACCCGGTTGAAAGCCATTTTCATCGTGATGCTGAAGTCGAAACTTCGACTATTAGCTCGGTGTTGAAAACGCCAGATTTATTGCGCCTGGATGTGGGCATTTTTGTGCTGCATTTTGTACTGATGTCGGTGTTCCTGGTGGTACCACTCGAATTGCGGGATGTTTCCGGGCTGGAGCCCAGTCGCCACTGGCAGTTGTATGTGCCGGTCTTTATCATGGCGTTGGCACTGATGTTACCTTTCATCATTGTCGCCGAGAAAAAGCACCTGATAAAACCAGTTTATCTTGGCGCGATAGCCGGCTTGATGATTGCCGTATTTGGTTTGATGAGTAGTGAACACCTGTGGCCAATGGCGCTTTCACTGGTGATTTTTTTCTCCGCCACCAGTCTGCTGGAAGCCCTGCTGCCTTCGCTGGTAACAAAAACAGCTAACGCCGCGCATAAAGGTACGGCCATGGGCATGTACTCCACCAGCCAGTTCCTCGGCGCTTTTTGTGGTGGTGTTGCCGGTGGTACGGCACATCATATCTGGGGGCTGGATGGAATCTACCTGACCGCCCTGGTGGTTATGTTGTTCTGGTTTGCTATCGCCATTTTTATGAAAAAGCCAAAGCATTTAAGTACTTACCTGTTGAAGGTTGCCGATGTCAGTGAATCCGAGTTGCTTGCCATCCCCGGTGTGGTTGAAGCCGCCATCATAAAAGATGAGGGTGTGGCTTATTTAAAAGTAGAAAAGCATATCCTCGATGAAGAAAAATTGGTATCGTTTGCACGCACTTGAAAAAGTGACACATAAATTTATAGACGACTAACCAATAACCATGGCAAACGACCATAGGGGAGAGAGAAAATGGCAAGAGGCGTAAACAAAGTAATACTGGTAGGCAACTGTGGCAAAGATCCGGAAACACGTTTCATGCCCAGTGGCGGCGGCGTGACCAAAATTTCTATCGCCACCTCAGAAAGCTGGAAAGATAAACAAACCGGTGAATCCAAGGAACGCACCGAGTGGCATAACATCGTTTTCTTTGGTCGACTCGCCGAGATTGCCGGTGAATATTTGCGTAAAGGTTCACAGGTTTATATTGAAGGCAGTCTGCGTACTAACAAGTGGCAGGATAAGAGTGGTAATGATCGTTATACCACTGAAATTATTGCTAATGAAATGCAGATGTTGGGTAGTCGTGCCGGTGGTGGTGATAGTTATGCGCCGGCGCAGAATCAGAATCAGCAAGCTAGTCAGCCGGCGAGTAAGCCTGCGCCTGTAGCTGCGGCGGCGGTGGTTGAGGATGGGTTTGATGATGATATTCCGTTTTAGGGGGTGTCTGGGATAGTTTTTGTTGGTGTTTGTAGTGGATCCCCCTTGATTGGGGGGTTCTTGTTTGTGGGTGGGGGTTTGGTGGGTGGTGTGGGTGAAGTGGTTTTTAGAAGTTGAAAGGGTTAAGGAGTTTGGCTCCTTGATCCCACTTCAGAAGTAGCACAGGGTTATCGGGGTGGCTGCGGAGTTGGAAGGTAAACAACTATTTCTTAAAATAAATCAATCGAGTCTGACCCCATTGATCTTAAGTATAAAAGGAGGTTACGCGTGTCTTCACCTTATATAGTAGCAATCAACAGACTTTACTCTATTGATATGCCTTTCTCAGATCCTAATGGCGCTTTTCCTCAGGCCAGGAAGATCATGTGTACAGCAATGGAGTGGATATTGCATGAGCAGATAATTGAAAGTGAAGATATATCCAAACATGAGCGGCTAGATCAATTCGATCAAATATCAACGGTTCTAAGTGTTTTTGGTGAGTTTGAATCAGAATGGCTAAAAGTAAACGGCTTAAATGAAAAAGCAATAACATATGTAATGAGGGAGTATAGGTATTTTAGGCGTGAATTTGAGCACAAACGCAATCTACTATGCGAGTACGATTTTTATTTAAACAAAGAAGGACTGCTCGACGCTGCTAACAAAGCCAAAAAACAAATCTGTGATTTTGAGTCCTTTAAAAAGGAAGAGCACCGAGTGGGTATGATTAGGACATTCATTGGGCTAGGTGTATATGATATTAACAACAGACTAAAGACGCACCCTGAATTGTTGACGGCAATTCTTGCAAGCATGGGAATAACCGATACTTTTATGGATGTGCCAATTACAATGTTGCTAGATGCGTCTGAAATACTCGGTGGATGGATGGTTACAGAAGACTTGGCGAGCACTTTATCACCTAAAAATCAATAATACTTAACAAGTCAAATAACGGCGACCGCAAAAAGCGCGTCACGTTATTTCAAACGTTATAAATAAAAATGAGCATAGATTATGGATGAAACATTAAGAAAAAACGAAAAATGCTTTATTGGCATGCCATCATGCGGCTATGTTTATGAGTCTGCTAAATTATGCTTTGTAGCATGTCCATCACATGAGAAATACACTTTAAAAATCGAAGTGATTAAGGATATTATTGAATCATATCAATATGAATGTCATGTAGCATTAAAAAGAATTGACCCTGGCAATTTTGCATTTTGTACAAAAATATGCTCAAAAATAATTCAAGCTCAATTTTGCATAGCATTTCTTGACCCATCTTTTGACGACGACGATTCAGAATACCCAAATCCAAATGTCCATTTTGAGTATGGCATGATGATAAGCCAAAATAAGTACGTTATTCCCTTACAGGATGAAAAGCATGATTTGCCTTTTAACATATCTCCACTTGATACCATTAAATATAATGATTCAAACTTTAAACAAAAAGTCACAGAAGCGATAGAATTTGCAATAAAAAAATCTGCCGAGAATAAAATAGCTGGTGCTCTCCCACAAAGCCCAGAATTATTTACTTTCTATAATTTATATGGTTATAGGCTTACTGATACAAATTTAAATTTTTTAAAGCTACTTTATGAATTTGGCTCAAACTTAGGGTTCTTCCTATTTGATAACAAAAAGAATGACACATATAAGTATATCGGCCCATTTGATAATGAAGATCCAAAGCTAGCGATTCTTCACACGAAGCTACTAGTAGAAAATATAGTTAGAACATACGAGGATATTAAAAAAAGACCAAAAGGGTCAGACTCGATTGAAATATCAGTTAAGGTATACTTTCAGCTGCTAACAGGCCAGATGACCTGATAGTTCATTGTTTTAACCTACAGGGAGGTAGGATCGTGCCACGATTACCCCGTTATGTCCTTCCAGGGCAACCGCAACATGTTATCCAAAGAGGCAATAACCGTTGCCCAATTTTTATTGCCGATGAAGACTATGGATGTTTTCGTTATTATCTACAGAGAGCCTGCGTTCGCCATGGCTGTCATATTCATGCATATGTTTTCATGACCAACCACATCCATTTATTACTCACTCCTGATTCAGAAGGCAGTATCTCTAAAATGATGCAATCTCTTGGTAGACGTTATGTCCAATATTTTAATACGACCTACCAACGTACCGGCACGTTATGGGAGGGACGATACAAATCCACACTCATTGACAGCGAGAACTATTTGTTTACATGCTCTCGTTATATTGAGTTAAACCCTGTTCGTGCCAATATGGTTAGCCACCCTGGGGAATACCGGTGGTCAAGCTATCATGCCAATGCACTGGGTACGCAAGATAGTTTGGTGCAACCGCACCAGCGATACCTGGCTCTCGATAAAGATGCAAGCATTCGACAAGCAGCATACCGTGATCTGTTCAGGGTGCACATTGACGAAAAAACTCTCGTTGAGATCCGGCAAGCCACACAGAAAGGTTGGATTTTAGGGAATGCTCGATTCAAAGATGAAATCGAGCATTTAGTTCAACGTCGTACTCGTCCTTTACCTAGAGGAGGCGACCGTCGAAGTATTGAGTTCCAGAAGCAGCGGGGCTAAACTACTACGACGTTTCAATCGAGTCTGACCCTTTTGGTTTTGCTAATATTAGAATTAATTGTGCTCTGACACCTATTAATCTTGTTTCTCAGCACACTCTGCGTCTCTGCGGTGAAATATTTCTGAATTTTTTGACTCTCAGATTAATTTCAAACCAAAATTACATTCATTTTAGCGTCAGCAAGTTATCCTGTTTGATTAAGGCATGATATCGGTTTCCTGCAGGAACTGACCTGCACATTTCATTGCCTTGAGTTCCTTGGGTGTTATCTGGGCTTCATGGATATAACCGTCCAAATGAGCTGCAAATAAAACTGCTGCAGCCACTTTAATATCTATCCAATTTCTGGTTTTCCCGGCCATAGTCATTTATGCATTTCCAGGCATCGACCATCTGGTCGTAGTATTCATAGGGTATGGCATCTACACCATGTTTATATGCGTAGCTTTCAACTGCGGATCGAAGTTTTGAGGTATCACACATATCACCACCTTTTTTTGTGCCGGTTTAATTCATCCTATGAGTTGGTGATGTGCTTGACTTGACCATGAACGCCAGATGTTTGACACGATGGCGCTGGACTGATGAACGGTGTTTGAGCCTGAAGTATATTCGTCAGACAAGCATTAAAATCAAAAAGATAAGTGCATTTTGTCCGCTTACCGCTACGCGGCCCCACGCTAAATTACGCAAATAAAAGCAAAATCATCTATTGGGTATTGTGCGCCGCAGGCGTACAACATAAAAAATTTGCGTGTTTTGCGTTCATTTGCGGACAAACAGGTATTTATCTTTTTGATGTGGGGTTATTGCTTATTAGGCGGGTTTTTTAGGGGCCAGTTAAGCAATAAACCGTCCGAATCAGCTAAAATACAGGTCTGGTCACCTCGTATTGCTGGAATCTTAAGGGAAAACTATGTGCGGTATTGTTGGCGCTGTCGCTGAGAGAAATATCACCCCCATTTTGCTGGAAGGTTTACGTCGCCTCGAATATCGAGGTTACGATTCTGCGGGTATTGCGGTGATTGCGGATAAGACCTGTCTTGATCGTGTGCGCCGTGTTGGCAAGGTGCAGGAGCTGGCGCGCGCGCTGGATGAGTCGCCGATTGAGGGAAATTCTGGGGTGGCGCATACCCGCTGGGCAACACATGGCGTGCCGAGTGAAGCCAATGCGCATCCTCATATCTGTAATGACTCGGTGGCGGTGGTACATAACGGTATTATTGAAAACCACAGCGATCTTCGTCAGCAACAGCGTTCTAATGGATTCGATTTTACCTCTGAAACCGATACTGAAGTCGCGGTTCACCAGATTGAACATTATCTGAAACAGGGTCAGAACCTGTTGTTAGCGGTTAGCAATGCGGTAAAAGATTTTGATGGAGCCTACGCCCTGGGTGTTGTTACGGTATCCGAACCCGGTCAGTTGATAGCGACACGCAGTGGTAGCCCGTTGGTGATTGGTGTGGGTGAGGGTGAGCATTACATCGCCTCGGCCGACGATTTATTTATCTTGAAGAAGGTGATATTGCCGACATTCGCGCCGAGGCGCTGGTTATTTACGATAAAGCGGGTGAAGTGGTTGAGCGTGAAGTCCACGTTTCTGATTTAAGTGCAGACGCGACCGGCAAAGGCGAATATGCGCACTACATGCTCAAGGAGATTTATGAGCAGCCTTCCTGCCTGATCGATGTTTTTGAAGGCAGGGTTCACGACGGAAAATTACTGGACACGGTTTTTGGTCAGGACGCTGTCGAAGTATTCGAAAAAGTTAAGTTTGTTCAGATCATCGCCTGTGGCACAAGTTACCATGCGGGCCTGGTGGCCAAGTACTGGATTGAAGACCTGGTCGGCATGCCTTGTCGGGTTGAAGTGGCGAGTGAATACCGTTACCGCAACCCGGTTTTGTTGCCGGATACGCTGGTGATTACCATTTCACAATCGGGTGAAACCGCGGATACGCTGGCGGCGTTGCGCAGCATACAGGACAGGACGGATGCCACCCTGTCGATATGCAATGTGCCCGAGAGTTCGCTGGTGAGAGAAAGCCGGCTGAGTTTAATGACCCGCGCTGGGCCGGAAATCGGTGTTGCTTCCACCAAGGCATTTACCAGCCAGTTGCTGGCTTTGCTGATGATGGTGGTGGCACTGGGAAAATCGCGTGGCATGGAACAGCAACGGGCCTCCGATTTGTTGAGGGGGGCGATTGCTTTACCCAGCCTGATTGAAAAGGTCCTCGCCAATAAAACGGCGATCGAAGCCTGGGCCGATAATTTCAAGGATTTGACCAATACGATTTTTCTGGGTCGCGGTGTACTGTTCCCGATAGCACTGGAAGGCGGGCTTAAACTGAAGGAGATTTCGTACATCCATGCCGATGCCTACCCAGCCGGTGAGCTAAAGCATGGCCCCATCGCCCTGATTGAGTCGGGTATGCCGGTGGTTGCGATTGCCTGCAAAGACGGTTACGAAGATAAAATCAAATCCAATTTACAGGAAGTGCTGACGCGTGGTGGTGATGTCTACCTGTTTGCCGATGAACGCCTGCAAGTATCGGATCTGGGTGACCGTTGTCAGGTGATGACGCTGCCTGCAGTGATGGCTGAACTGGCGCCGGCTCTTTACGTGGTGCCATTACAACTGTTTTCGTATTACGTGGCTCTACTCAAGGGCACGGATGTGGATCAGCCCAGAAATCTGGCTAAATCGGTGACAGTTGAATAGAACCGGACGGCGATAATTGAAGCAGGTAAATAATTTGTCCGTTATATTGGAGGAGGTTCAGGGCGACCTCTTTTGTCTTATTGGGGGAAGCTCAACCAATCGTCGGCTACATCACTATTGGTGAACATACTTAACGCTCTTCGACTTATGTATGATCCTTGTTCCATTTTTTCTTGATAAAGTTCCTCAGCTCCATCTGGATACCTTATGTTGAAATTTATGCGTGCAAGCTGAGTATAGAGTTCCACAAGATCATCGGACTTGAATTTTGTGGAGATTATCTCCTTTTTGCGAATTCGAGTGGTGGTAATAGTGTTCAGTTCCTCGGGGTTCCATGACCACATACCGTGTACAAGGGTATTTCGATAATCTTGATAATGACGGATCTTGTCATATTGTTCTTTTAGAACTGTCCTTTGCTTTTCTTCGCAATTATTAACTACTCTTTCTTTCCACTGCTCTAACACTGATGTAAAGCTCATATTATTCATTGCTTTAGGCAGTTGAATTTCTCGTTTAGAATCATCATCAAAGGTCTCGATGGTTTGCATAAACACTTCATGTTCTAGAGCACCCCATTGAGCTACGATTTTTCCAATATAGAAGGCCTCTTTATCAGAGAGCTCTAAATCATATATGTGATGCAGATCATTTTCTTGTGTCACAACTGCCTCCCGTTTTTTTGCACCTAACGCCTTGCTCACCGGCAATTCAAAGTGGCACGCTTTTGCGAAGGCAAAACAAGTGCCACTTTGAATTGTCCTGTGCAGCTATTTGTTATGCCATTTTTCTTAATTTCTGAAAATCTTGGATAGAATCAAGATCAGTTTTTTCAGATTGTTGTGCTCGATATAAGTCACACCGTATTTGAAGATTTAACCAATAGTCAGCAGAAACACCAAAAAATTTTGCTAAGCGAAGAGCTGTACTGGGTGTTACACCTCTCTTTTTATTTATAAGTTCATTTACACGTTGATAGGGCACATGAATAGCATTCGCCAGATCTCGCTGACTAATTTCCATTGGCAAGAGAAATTCTTCTCTCAGCATTTCTCCGGGATGTGTTGGTTCTCTATGTGTTGGAATGCGCATGTTTATACCTCAATGATAATCAGTAATCTCTACATCGTATGGGCCTGTTTCGTTCCATTTAAAACATACCCTGTATTGATCGTTGATTCTTATACTAAATTGTTCTTTTCTGTTACCGGATAAACTTTCCAGGCGATTACCCGGCGGCACTTTTAATTCCTCTAGTTCTAAGACAGAATCAAGTTGATCAAGCTTTCTGACTGATACCTTCCATAGCGACCGAGGACAAATCTTTCTGGCATTTTTTGTGTTTTTGCCATTAAATATATCTTCAGTTGCCTGGTTCTTAAAAGATGCCACATTCAACCTGTAAGTGCACCACACTCATCCCGAAAAACCTCATAGGGTGTTCGATAACCTAAACACTTACGAGGTCGATTGTTGAGTAATTTTTCAACTCGGTTTATTTGACCATGCGTGATTGACTTTAAGCAAGTTCCTTTTGGGAAAAAACGTCGAATCAATCCGTTAATCTGTTCAACGCTACCTTTTTCCCAACTGTGATACGGTGCGCAAAAGAATGAATTGGTTTTTAATTTATTATTTGTTTTTACATGCTGTGTATTTTCGCTGCCATTGTCATAGGTGATGGTCTTTCGCAATTCAACGGGGTGGTTCTTTAATCGTTTCACCAGGGTTTTATGTGTGATCTCTGCTGTTTTATTTTTGATAAAGCTAATGTGTGTTAAACGGCTTTTTCTTTCCGCCAGAACGTTCAATCCACATTGCCTGTCGGACGAGACAATGGAGTCACTTTCCCAGTGTCCGTAGGCTAACCTCAGATTGGCCTCAAGAGAACGCTCTTCAATGGAAACCCTATCCGCAATGCGGTGTTTCTTCGTTCGATAGGGGCGCTTGATGCGCCGTTTGGCATGCTTTCTTGGTAAACACGCAATCAACTCAGGCGCTTCAAGATAGATAAATTGATAGATGGACTCATGGCAAATATACTGATCGGGTTGATTCAATTTTAATCGCCCCGCAATCAATTCAGGTGTCCAACCTATCGCTAATTTTTTACGCACATAATGACGAATCAATGGATGTTTTAATCGATACCGTTTTGCCCTTTGTTCTAATCTCCATTGATACATCATTTGAGCACCACGAGGAATATAACCGTAACTCGATGGCCATTGATTACGACGCAATTCACGACTGAGCGTAGTATGAGAACGACGTAATCTACGCGCCATTTCTCGTATACTGATTTTGTCTTTTATCCAATAAAAGATTAACGTTCTCTCCTGGTGACTTAAGTGACTGTAATGATGTCCCATATTTTATCCTCAATAGTTAGAATACTAATTATTTTAGGATAAGATGGTGCACTTGATTTTTGAATACGGGATGCTATCACTAATACATGATAGCACGGATTCCATGCTATTCAAGGATTATTTTATTAGGGCATAACAGTTAAATCTCTTCGGGTTTTATTCCCCGCTGCTTGCGGCGTAATATTATGTAGGCCTGCATAAGTGAAACGTTACAGGCATCGCTCCATTATGCCGGGAAGGGCAAAGCTTTATCCCAGCCTACAATTGTGAATCAGACCTAAAATACCCCGTCCGCTTGCGGCGGGGATGTTTATTATGTGGCCGTGCTCAAAGGTACCGGTGGATCAACCCCGAAATCTGGCGAAATCGGTGACTGTAGAGTAGAACTAGAGGTACCCCTGCAAAACAATTATTAAAAACAAAAAGATAAAGGCACTTTGTCCGCAAATGAACGCAAAATACGCTAATAAAGGCAACAATATTACCGGGTGTTGTCGCCGTAGGCGTACAACGTAAAAATTTGCGTATTTTGCGTTCATTTGCGGACAAATAGGCTTTTTGCTTTTAGTGTATTTCGTGCAGACTGCTCGAACTCTGAGGCAATAATCGTGGTGCTAACGGGCTATTAAACGTGATATTCTAGTCACATCAGTCATTATGGCAGGAACGCAAAATCAGCAATATCGTGACCCGCAAGCTCTACATCAAGACATTCGGTTGTCAGATGAACGAATACGATTCTTCTCGCATTTCCGATGTCCTCGCCGACTCCCATCACCTTGAATTAACCTCGAATCCAGAAGACGCCGACGTGCTGCTGCTGAATACCTGTTCGATTAGAGAAAAAGCGCAGGAAAAAGTTTTCTCGCAACTGGGCCGTTGGAAAAACTGGAAAAAAGATCGTCCGGATCTTGTTATTGGCGTCGGTGGCTGTGTTGCAAGCCAGGAAGGTGCGGCCATTCAAAAACGTGCGCCTTATGTTGACGTTGTGTTTGGCCCGCAAACTATTCATCGTTTGCCGGAAATGATTCGTGGCGTGGAACAAAGAAAACAGCCAATTGTGGATATTAGTTTCCCCGAGATTGAAAAATTCGATTGCATGCCAGCGCCAAAAGCCGAGGGACCCACCGCATTTGTTTCCATCATGGAAGGTTGCAGCAAATATTGCAGCTTTTGCGTGGTGCCGTATACCCGTGGCGAAGAAGTAAGTCGACCGCTAGCTGATGTTATTGATGAAATAACGGGCTTAACTAAACAGGGTGTACGTGAAGTTAATTTATTGGGTCAAAATGTAAACGCTTATCGCGGTGAAATGAATGATGGCGATGTGGCTGACCTGGCTTTATTGATTAATTACGTCGCCGCGGTTGAAGGTATCGATCGTATTCGTTTTACTACTTCTCATCCAATGGAATTCAATGATGATTTAGTCAGGGTTTACGGTGAAGTGCCTGAACTGGTCAGTTTTTTACATCTGCCGGTACAAAGTGGTTCGGATAAGGTGCTGGTGGCAATGAAGCGTGGCCACACTGCTGAGCAATACAAAGATATTATTCGTCGCCTTAAACTGGTGCGCCCTGATATTTCAATTTCATCCGATTTTATTATCGGTTTTCCCGGTGAAACTGACGAAGATTTCAATGACACCATGAAACTGATTGACGAAGTGGGTTTCGATCATTCATTCAGCTTTATATATAGTGCGCGTCCGGGTACGCCAGCCGCTGACATGATTGATGACACAACAGTGCTAATCAAAAAACACCGCTTATCCATTTTGCAGGATGTTATCGCAGGCAACACCGCAGCGATTAATCAGTCAATGGTAGGTACAGTGCAGCGTATACTGGTAGAGGGCGAGTCCAGGAAAAGTGAAACACAATTAGCCGGTCGAACTGAAAACAACCGCGTGGTTAATTTCACTGGTGATAAGAAACTGATTGGGTGTTTTGTTGACGTTCGCATTACCGAAGCCAGAAGCAATTCGCTACAAGGTGAATTTGTTGGCATTTCAGAACATGAGGACGTTAGAAAACTTGCATGAACTTTACTGGTCTAAGCATTAATGGATAAAAAAGGCATTATGTCTGACTGTTTAGACTTCGACCTGATCCCCGAAGACAACCCGAGATTGGCTAATACATGCGGCCAGTTTAATAGTCACCTGCGTCAAATTGAAAAGTATTTTGACGTTAATATAAATTGTCGTGGTAATCATTTCCAGATTTATGGCCCAAATAAACAATCAGAAGCAGCCATGAACACTATAAAAGCTTTATATGATGTTGCCGACACTGATGCGTTGGCACCGTCGACGGTGCAGTTGTTTTTGAATGATGATAATGGAGGCAATGTGACAGAAAAACTAAAAGAAAAACCTCTACAATGGAGTGTTAAAACTCGAAAAGGTTCTGTGCAGGGTCGTGGCAAAAACCAGAAACAGTATCTTGAACAAATAAGAACCAATGATCTTGCTTTGGGTGTTGGCCCGGCAGGCACAGGCAAAACCTACCTGGCGGTAGCATGTGCGGTTGATGCTCTGGTTAATGATGAAGTTGATCGATTGATCCTGGTCAGGCCCGCTGTTGAAGCAGGTGAGCGACTGGGTTTTCTACCGGGTGATTTATCGCAAAAGATAGATCCCTACCTGCGACCGATGTACGATGCGCTTTATGAGATGATGGGTGTTGAAAAGGTCGCCAAATTAATTGAGAAAAATGTTATTGAAATTGCACCATTAGCTTATATGCGAGGTCGTACCTTGAACGATGCTTTCATTATTCTTGATGAAGCACAAAATACCACCGTTGACCAAATGAAAATGTTTCTTACGCGCATAGGTTTTGGTTCTAAAGCGGTGATTACTGGCGATATAACCCAGGTGGATTTGCCGCGTGAGAAAATTTCAGGCTTGCGTCATGCTATGCATTTGCTGGAGGAGGTTAGCGGTGTAGGTATAACGTTGTTTACGGCAAATGATGTAGTCAGACATCCGTTGGTCAAGAAAATTGTTGCGGCGTATGAAAGGGATGAAAGATCCTGATGATGGGCGCCACTAAAAATGTGCTTTTTTTGCGATAGCTGTGTCAGCTCCGTGCTCGAATCCTCATGTATTCGTTATACGCAGCGGTTCTGCGCGCGGTGTTTCCTTGCTATCACAAAAAAATCACTATTTTTCGAGGACCCATGACATGCCTGTAACGGTTGAACTGACTATTTCCGAGCATGTTGATTCGGAAAACATGAGCATACCAGATAAACAGTCTTTTCAGTTATGGGCAGAGTCAGCTTGTCCTGTTGAAGACGATATGATTGCAAGTTTACAAATTGTTGATCGTGATGAAATGCAAACATTAAATAAAAAATATCGGGATAAGGACGCACCGACAAATGTGCTTTCATTCCCAATGCAGTTGCCTGAAGAGGTTGGTGTCAAGTTGCTGGGAGATCTGGCATTGTGTGTTGATGTGATTCACGAAGAAGCAAAGCAACAGGGTAAACCATTGCGTGCGCACTGGGCGCATATGGTGGTACATGGCATGTTGCATCTGCAGGGTTATGACCATATTGAAGATACCGATGCAGGAGTGATGGAAGCCATGGAAATTGATATTCTTAAAAAGCTGGATTTTGAAAACCCCTATCTAGTACATTAAAAACCCCATGAATAAATTAAAAAACAAATCATCCTGGTGGGCAGATTTCCTCAGAAATTTCGGTACTAACAAAGGCTCTAGTAAAGATGAGCGTGCGTACTTGCTTGAACAGTTGCAACAAGCGCAGGCGCGTGGTGTTATTGGTATGGAGTCACTCGCTATGATTGAGGGCGTATTCCAGGTTTCTGAAATGCGTGTGCGCGATATCATGGTGCCACGTGCTCATGTCGTAGTATTGCAGGAAGACATGACAGTGGAAGACATGTTGCCGATGATTGCAAATTCCGGACATTCGCGTTTCCCCGTGGTTGATGAAAGTCTGGATGAAATTGTGGGTATCCTGCTGGCCAAGGATCTTTCTCGTTATAGCGATGAAAAGAGCCGCAGTGATTTTGATCTCAAAGATATTTTAAGACCCGCGATATTTGTGCCTGAAAGCAAACGACTCAATGTCTTGCTGAAAGATTTCAGAACCAGTCGTAATCATATGGCAATTGTTATTGATGAATACAGTGGTGTGTCGGGTCTGGTGACGATCGAAGATGTGCTCGAACAAATTGTCGGTGAAATTGATGATGAACACGATGCTGCTGATGTTACTAACATAAGGCGACACGGTTTTCATCGCTACAGTATTCGTGGTCTCACACCGATTAGCGAGTTCAACGCGTTTTTTGACACCGAGCTGAGTAGCGAACAATTCGATACCGTTGCGGGAATAGTGACCAATGTAATAGGGCATCTGCCTGAACGTGGTGAGGAAGTGACGATTGATAACTATCTGTTTAAAGTCATCAGTGCAAACTCGCGCCGTATTAATAACTTGCAGGTGACCTTGCTGTCTGAGCCTGTGGTTGATTCAGGCGTAGAGTAAGACTGTTTTTCTACCACAGAGGCACAGAGTACACAGAGAAAACCGTAATTATATTTTTGTAAAATCAATAAATTGTAGGAGCGGCTTTAACTGCTCCCACAAATGCTTTAATTTAAAACTGATTTTCTCTGTGTGCTCTGTGCCTCTGTGGTAGAAATTTTTTTATTGAGAACAAAAACGTTGAATAAACTTAAAATACTTTCTGTTCTATTAAATCCGGAATCCCGTTACTTCTCACTGATCAATCTGATTGCGGGTGCATTAGTTACGTTAGCATTCGCACCTTTTCATCAAGTCTGGCTAATTTTTCTTTTACCTGCTGTATTATTTTACGGTTGGTCGATCTCAACGCCCAGGCAGGCATTGATAAACGGCTGGTTATTCAGCCTCGGTTTGCAGTGTAGCGGAGTGAGCTGGATTTTTTACAGTTTGTATTATCACGGCGGCAGCCCGGCAATACTGGCAGTTTTGCTCATATTTTTACTCGCAGCTTACCTGTCTATTTATCCGGCCATTGCTGGTTTCATCATTGCCCGCTATTGCAAAACAAGTACTGTAATTAAAGTAATGGTGTTATCACCAGTTGCCTGGGCAGTGTCTATCTGGTTTCAGGGTATTGTGATGACGGGTTTTGCATGGATGCAATGGGGTTATACCCAGATTGACTGGCCATTGTCCGGTTACGCCCCGGTGTTAGGTAATCATGGCGTTAGTTTGTTTGTGGCAATGACGTCAGGCCTGGTTGTGTTGTTTCTTACACGGTCAACGGCCTGGAAGCAATGGCTGTTTGTGGTTACAGGCATCTGGATACTGGGTTTCGCGTTGAAGCAGGTGTCGTGGACTGAACCTGTGGGTGAAGTTGTTAATGTGAGTCTGGTGCAGGGCAATATCCCGCAGAGTGATAAATGGAGAAGGGAGATGAGGCAGCCCACACTCTCGCGATATCGCAGTCTTTCGTTACAGCAAAAAGATGTTGACCTGATTATCTGGCCAGAGACAGCCATGCCTGGTTACCAGCATACCCTGTCCGGTTATCTTGAAGGTGTAAGAAAATCGATGCAGCAGCGCGAGATCGATTTGATAACCGGTATTTTTATCAGGGATGAAGAAACGGGGAGATATTATAATAGTGTAATCAATATTCACGGTGGTGAATATCGCAAGCGCCACCTTGTTCCTTTGGGCGAGTTTATTCCGTTGCGCGCACTGGTCGGTTTTTTCAATAGCTGGATCAATATTCCCATGTCTGATATCGATTCAGGCGAAGATGAGCAGCCTTTATTGCATGCTGCGGGTCAACCGCTCGGCATCAGTATTTGTTTTGAAGATGCTTTCGCAAGAGATGTGCTTAAAGATTTACCGGAAGCTACATTGCTGGTCAATGTAAGTAACGATGCCTGGTTCGAAGACTCGATAGAGTCCTATCAACATCATGAAATTGCTCGTATGCGCGCGCTTGAGACAGGGCGCACCATGCTGCGTTCAACCAATACAGGCATTTCTTCTATTATCGGGCCACATGGCGAAGTTCTGGCGCGCTCGCCACATTTTAAAATACATGTTTTAAATGCCAGTGTGCAGCCAATGAAAGGCTCGACGCCTTATGTCTTGTGGGGAGATTATTTTTTTCTGCTGACTGGTTTGGGTGTGATTGGCTGGTTTGTTTATAGAAGCCGGAAAAGCTAAAAACTTTTTGCCGCGAAGAGCGCAAAGGGCGCAAATATAAAACTGATTATCTTTTGTTTTTTTCGCGCCCTTTGCGTTCTTCGCGGCAAAAATATTTTGTTATTCTCTGGTGCCTTTGAACTCTGCCCGTTTGAAAGTATTGTGCCCGCATTTTTTACAGGGTTCTATCGCTGCTGTTGTCACAAAAGGCATTTTGTGGCCGCATTCTGTGCATACCAGAGTACCGGGTCCGGTAATTTCACCGCTGTAATAAAGGCTGAGTTCTTCTGAATTGTGTTTCAGTTCTTCCAGTTCCACGCGTGTGCGGTCGGCGACGGAGAGGAACATTTCAACCACTTTGCGCTCGATGACTTCAATATCCAGCATCAGCCAGTCACTGAATTCGGCGCTGCTTTCCATCATGTATTCAGCGGCATCATTAATGTCACGTTTAATATATTCGCTGATTTCAAGGGCTTCTTCTGCGGTGACTTCTCCCAGATGCACGGCCTGTTTTTTGGCGGCATCGAGTGCCTGCTGGAGTGAGCTATCCGAGGTATCGGTTTCATCAAAAACCTGCCGAATGGAGGCCATCATCTGGTTGTAGACATTTACCAGTCGGCTGGCTGGCTGATTCTTGGTGGAGCTCATGATGTTCCTGTATAACTGTTGTTCGATCATAGTATTTTGGACTGTTTTTGGTTTCCTTGCCCGCAACCCTCGTGTATCCTTTCACCACTTTTATAGACCAGAAAAGTTCGGCTTGCCAATGCAACTGACGAACTGTAGCGTTAATTTTTCAGAAACCTGATGCAAACAGAATACGACCCAAAAACGATTGAATCCGAAGTCCAGAAAACCTGGGAAACGCAAGGCACTTTTCGTGTTGTAGAAGACCCTGACAGGGAGAAATTCTACTGTCTCTCGATGTTTCCCTACCCCAGCGGGCGCCTGCATATGGGGCATGTGCGCAATTATTCCATTGGTGACGTGATTTCGCGCTACCAGAAAATGCTCGGCAAAAACGTCATGCAGCCTATGGGCTGGGATGCGTTTGGCTTGCCGGCTGAAAATGCGGCGATGAAGAATAAGGTGCCGCCCGCCAGCTGGACTTACGAGAATATTGATTACATGCGTGACCAGCTCAAAAAACTGGGTTTTGGTTATGACTGGGATCGGGAACTGGCCACCTGCCGGCCCGAGTATTATCGCTGGGAGCAGTGGCTGTTTACCAAACTGTTCGCCAAAGGCATGGCGTATAAAAAGACTGCGGCGGTGAACTGGTGTCCGCACGATAAAACCGTGCTGGCTAACGAACAGGTCATCGAAGGCAAATGCTGGCGTTGTGATACCACGGTAGAGCGTCGCGAGATTGCCCAGTGGTTCATGAAAATCACCGATTATGCCGATGAGTTGCTGCGTGGTCTCGACAAGCTGGATGACTGGCCCGAAAAAGTACGCACCATGCAGGCTAACTGGATTGGCCGGTCTGAAGGTGTTGAACTGCAATTCGAAGTTGAAGGTGAGCCTCCGTTGACGGTTTACACCACGCGCCCGGACACACTGATGGGTGTTACCTATGTCGCCATAGCTCCTGAACATGCCCTGGCGCAAAAAGCCGCCGCCGATAATGCCGGATTGCAGGCTTTTATAGCTTCGTGCAAAAAATCCAGCGTCGCCGAAGCCAATATGGCCACCATGGAAAAAGAAGGTATGGCGACGGGTCTCATGGCTGTGCATCCGATCACCGGTGAACCAGTACCGATCTGGGTCGCCAACTTTGTATTGATTGAATACGGTTCCGGTGCGGTTATGTCGGTACCGGCACACGATGTACGCGATCATGCATTTGCTAAAAAATATGGTTTGAGTATCAGGCAGGTGATTTATCCTGCCGATGGCACGAACATTTCAGTTGAAGACGAAGCTTATGTTGAAAAAGGCGTACTGAAAAACTCCGGTGAATTTGATGGTATGACCTCGGAGCAGTCATTTGATGCCATTGCAGAAAAACTGCAGTCCATGAATAAAGGCGAAAAACAGGTGAATTTCAGATTGCGTGACTGGGGCGTATCGCGCCAGCGTTATTGGGGCACACCGATTCCCATTATTAATTGCGACGCCTGTGGCGCAGTCGCGGTGCCGGATGATCAGTTGCCGGTGGTATTGCCTGAGGACGTGGATTTTAGCGAAGTCATCGGTTCGCCGATTAAAAAGATGCCGTCATTCTACGAAACAACGTGCCCGAGCTGTGGTGGCAAAGCGGAGCGGGAAACCGATACTTTTGACACTTTTTTCGAATCCTCATGGTATTACGCGCGTTATGCCTGCCCGGATGCTGAGCAAATGCTGGATGAGCGTGCAAAATACTGGGCACCGGTAGACCAGTATATTGGTGGCATTGAACACGCGGTACTCCATCTGTTATATGCGCGCTTCTTTCACAAGCTGATGCGCGATGAGGGCTTGATCGACAGCGATGAACCTTTCAAACGATTATTGACCCAGGGCATGGTGTTGAAAGATGGCACCAAAATGTCGAAGTCGAAAGGTAACACGGTTGACCCACAAGGTTTGATAGACCAGTACGGTGCAGACACTGTGCGTCTGTTTACTATGTTCGCTGCGCCACCGGATCAGTCACTGGAATGGGCGGACAGTGGTGTTGAAGGCGCTTACCGATTCCTTAAGCGACTATGGAAACTGGTGCAGGAAAATACAGATAGTGCAGAAGCGGTGCTGGATATTGTGGCATTGAATGCAGAGCAGAAAACGATTCGTTGCAAAGTGCATGAAACCATTAAAAAAGTCAGCGATGATATAGGCCGGCGTTACACTTTTAATACGGCGATTGCGGCAGTGATGGAGTTGATTAATGAGCTCGCCAAATATGAAGACAGTAGTGAGCAGGGTCAGGCCGTTATGAAAGAGGCGACCGAATCCATTGTGCTGTTACTGGCACCTATTGTTCCGCACATTACCCAGCAGCTTTGGCAGGATCTTGGTCATAGTGGTCTGATTGCAGAAGCCAGTTGGCCGGTTTACGATGAAGCGGCACTGGTTAAAGATGAAGTAGAGTTGGTGGTGCAGGTGAACGGTAAGTTACGTTCAAAAATTCTTGTGCCAACGAATGCGGACAAAGAGTTTATCGAAACCATGGTATTACAGGATGAAAAAATTATCAGCAACATTGCTGGCAAAACGGTGCGTAAAGTGATTGTGGTGCCGGGACGACTGGTTAATCTGGTTGTATCGTAGTGTGTAGCTGGTTGTATTTAATCTGGTAGCTGTTATTAAAGAGCATGATACAAAAATAATTTTTCTACCACAGAGGCACAGAAGTCACAGAGAAAACCGTAATTATATTTTTGTAGAATCAATAAATTGTAGGAGCGGCTTTAGCCGCGAATGCGTTATGCCTGAACGAATATTCGCGGCTAAAGCCACTCCTACAAATGCATTGGTTTAAGACTGGTCCCCTCTGTGTGCTCTGTGACCTCTGTGGCTAATAATAATTTCAGTTGGTATAGTGATCTGATTATGTTTAAACCAATGCATAAAGTGAGTTTCGCCCGCAAAAGCCTGTTTATCATTTTAGGTATATACCTGTTGTCGGCCTGCGGCTTTCATCTCAGGGGGCCGGTTGAATTATCAGCTGAAATTATGCCTGTCTTTATAGAGCAGTCGGGCGGTGACAGTGTGCTTAATCGTGAACTTCGAAAATTGTTGTCGCAATCCGGAAAGAAACATCTGACACTGACTAAAAGTGAAGCTAAAACCATTCTTGATATTGTTAGTGGGAAAGAAAAAAAACGCGTAGTGGCTGTGGATAATCGTGGACGCGCACGCCAATATGACTTGAGCTATATTTTGCATTACAGGCTGACGGGTAAAAATATTCCCCGGGTGGGTAATGATAATGTGAGTGTGTTGAATCTCAGGCGAAGTCTGAATTTTGACCCTGACAATGTGCTTGCCATTAGTCACGAAGTTGAAAATCTATACAACGATATGAGAAAAGACAGTGCCCGATTAATTCTCCAGCGTTTACAGACCCTCGGTTTACAAACTCAGGATTTGAAAACTCAGGGCGAATCAGCTGCTGAACAATGAACATTTATCCAGAGCAACTCGAATCAGCTTTGGCACAGCCAGCGGGTAATCCATTAAGTTCCGTTTACCTGGTCTGCGGTGATGAACCGCTGCAAACCATGGAAGCTGCTGACCTGATACGTAATGCTTGCCGTGAGCAGGGTTATGCTGAGCGCGAAACTTTTGATGTTGATGCCAGCTTTGACTGGCATCAATTTAATGAAGAAGCGGCGAGCATGTCGTTGTTTTCATCTCGACGCATACTTGATGTCCGACTGCCTTCAGCTAAACCGGGCAAACAGGGCAGCGAAGCGATCAAGCAGTATCTCGAAAACCCGCCTGAAGATACCATTTTGTTAATCACTGCAGGTCGACTGGATAAAAGCGCAAAAAATACCGCGTGGTACAAAGCCATCGATAAAAATGGTGCGGTTATACAGTGTTGGCCGATGACTCTGGATAAGTTGCATGCATGGGTCAGGCAGCGTTTTCAAAGTCGAGGCATGCAGGCGGAACGCGAAGTGGTGGATTATGTTTGCCAGCATGTCGAAGGAAATATGCTGGCAGCGGCTCAGGAAGTGGATAAGATACATTTACTGGTGGGTCCCGGTACGGTTGACTTTGAAGGTGTGAGAGAAGCCATCACTGATAATTCAAGATACAGCGTATTCGAACTGGTTGATGCCGCCATGAAAGGCGAACCGTCACGGGTTTTGAAAATTACTAATAGTTTGTCGGCTGAAGGCGTAGAGCCACTGGGTATCATCGGCATGTTTGCGAAGGAATTACGTTTACTTTGCAG
>QIHT01000230.1 GCA_003229115.1 Gammaproteobacteria bacterium
TGATTTATAACGGTTACTGGTGGAGTCCCGAGCGCGAGATGATGCAACAGATGATTGATGCTTCGCAGGAGACGGTGAATGGTGTTGTGCGTCTGAAGCTTTATAAAGGTAGTGTATCTGCTGTTGGACGACAGTCAGATAGTGATTCATTGTTCGATGAAAACATCGCAACCTTTGAAGATGATGCAGGTGCCTACGATCAGAAAGATGCGGCAGGTTTTATCAAACTCAATGCTTTGCGCTTGAAAATACAGGCGTCCAGAAAGAAATAACTCTGGTTGTGCTGTTAAGTGTATCTATTGGGGTTTTTCAAACATTAAAATCAAAAGCTTTTACCACAGAGGCACAGAGGCCACACACAGAGTTTTATTTTGTTAGCTACGCCTGCGGCGTAACTAACAACAAAAAAGTTTTACTCTGTGTTCTCTGTGCCTCTGTGGTAAATTTCTTTAAAGGCTTTTCTTATCTACTTCAGATCGATTTTTTTCATAAGCAGGTGCGATTAAATCGCAAGCAGCGATTTGAACGTAGTCCCAAAGGGGCGAGGCATATGGACATGCCGAGTAATTTATTTGCTCGAGCCAGTTAAATTATTAATGGCGGCATCGGGCAGTCTAGTGTGTCGGCGATAGCTCTAAATAGTTCGGCTTCTGTTGCTGTAATTTTTTTGTCTGCCGTAATGCAGATGGCACAGGCTTTTAATAGTTGGGGTTTTTTCAGTGGTTTAAGCCGCGCGAGTTCATCAAGTGCATCGTTTAGTGCTTCCAGGCTAAGCTGTTCTTTCGCTAGAAGATTCAGTGCCAATTCAGGCAGTGCGTTAGCCGCTTTGTTAAATGTTTCCTTTTCTGAGTTACCTTGTTGTTTGCCTGCATGGCTCAGCAAAGACAATAATAGCGAGCAGGACTCCCGGGTTTTTTTCAATGCTATGTGTTTCTTTTTGACTCTACGTTTTTTGTTAAACACAGCCTCAAGGTGATGAAGAACAATCTTTTTTAAAGACCATTCAAACAGGCTAATTTTATCATCGACGCGTATTAATCTTTCAAGATTGTTTTTAAATAACAAATACTGTTTCTGTGAGAGCTGGCGTAATGTCGGTAAAGCCATATCAACTAATGGCAGACGGTATTCTGTTTTTAAATCGTGGACATTATTAACCAGTTTAATAGTTTCGCTATAAACTGCGGGGTCGGCGGAGGCTAATAGAAGTTGTAGCTGTTTTTCCCGCACATCCCTGTCTTTGTCGAGCACCAGAAAATAGATCAGGGCGCGTGCGCCAAAAGGTTCGTGAGCCGCATTATTTAACGCCTCAGGCAAGGTGGCGATCAGGTGATGGGCATAGTCGAGATGCTTTTGTCCGGGTTGCCCGACCTGCTGCGTGATTTGTTCGCTGTCCAGCACTGCGGCGACACTGGCGAGTACGGCAGTGGTTCTTTTGATATCGGCCTGTGATGAGCTTTGTGGTTCATCTGCGGCTTCGCTGATAATTTCTGAGCTGTCAAATTCACCGTTCCAGCCGGGATCAATCTTGCGAATGCGATTTTCCAGTGGCGGGTGTGTGGCGAATGCACTGCTGAGGTAGCTGGTGATGCCCTGACTGAAAAGTGCATGGGAGATTTCCGAGCCGCTGGGATTCTCAATGAGTGAACCTGTTGAATTACCGCCAATGCGTTTAAGTGCGCCCGCGATGCCGTTGGGATTGCGGGTGAACTGAACAGCCGAGGCGTCGGCCAGGTATTCGCGTTGTCGGCTAACGGCAGCTTTTATCAGATTGCCAAAAAAAGTGCCGGCGAAACCGATGACGATTAAGCCCATGCCTAAAAATATAATGCCGCCACCATTTTTTGAACTTCGCGAGCGCGAGCTGCCGCGTACGATGAAATAACCAATTAGCCCCAGTAACAGGATGCCGTGCAGTATGCCGATGAGACGAATATTCAGGCGCATATCGCCGTTGAAAACGTGGCTGAATTCGTGAGCGATGACACCCTGTAATTGATCGCGACTGAGTTGTTTTATGGCACCGCGTGTTATGCCGATAACAGCATCGCTGGAAGAGTAACCTGCAGCAAAGGCGTTAATGCCTTCTTCATTGAGCAGGTAAACCGGTGGCACGGGTGTGCCCGATGCGATTGCCATCTCTTCAACAACGTTCAGTATTTTTTGTTTGTCGTTATCGCCAGTACCATCGACAATGAGTTCACCGCCCATCATTTCAGCAACGCGTGCACCGCCGCCAGATAGCGCCATAATTTTAAACAAGCTACCCAGAACCACGACGATGAGTACGCCGGCACCGATCATCATAAAAGTTTCCCAGTCGAATGATTCCTGCCAGGCTTGTGCTGCGGTCATGCTGTTAAAACGTTCTGCATCAAGATAGCCGAATACCGCCATCACCAGCACATTGGTCATGATGACCAATGAAATGATGGCGAGCAGAAAAAGTATGACCAGTTTGCGAGTGTTACCGCGAGCAATGTCCTGCGATTTGAAAAAATTCATATGGCTGTCTCTAAAAATGCACTTTTTTATGCGAGAGCGGTGTCAGCACCGTGCTCGAATCCTTATGTATCGATTATACACTGCGGTTCTGCGCGCGATGCTTCCTTGCTTTCACAAAAAAATCACTATTTTTAGCGGCAGCCTTAAGGGTTTAAAACGATACCTTGGGTGCGGCCTGAATTTCCGCGCTGTCTTCGAATTCAAGCAGGGTTGCGTCCTGCAGATGTCCAAACATGCCTGCGAACATGTTGGGAGGGAACGATTGTTTGTAGGTGTTGTATTCCATGACCTGGTCGTTAAACGACTGGCGAGCAAAAGCGACTTTATTTTCAGTGCTGGTGAGCTCTTCGCTGAGTTGCATCATATTCTGGTTGGCTTTGAGGTCGGGATAGGCTTCCATGACAAGGTTGAATTTGCCCATTGCGCTGCCAAGAGCACCTTCTGCTCCAATTAAGTCTTTGATGGCTCCTGCGTTACCTGGGTCTGAAGCTGCTGCTGCCAAACCATTGGCGGCAGCATTACGTGCATTGATAACATTTTCCAGTGTTTCCTTCTCATGTTTCATATAACCTTTGGCAGTTTCGATAAGGTTAGGAATAAGATCGTATCGCCGTTTGAGTTGAACTTCGATTTGCGCAAAAGCATTTTTGTAACGATTGCGTAAACTAACCAGGCTGTTAAAAATGTTAATAATGTAAAACACACAGATAGCGATTATAACTAGTGTGATTATTGTTGAAGTTTCCATGAGCTTTGCCCCTTTATGTTCGGTGTTGTTGTCGAGTGTTAAATAAGGAAGATAGTTGCTAGTCCCAAAAATGCTGCAAGGCCAACAATATCTGTGATGGTGGTAAGTACGACGCTGCCGGCAAGTGCCGGATCAATATTTATTTTTCGCATGACCAGCGGAATAGCCACACCGGAAAATGCGGCGATAACCAGGTTGATAACGATAGCTGCGCCAATTACAAAACCTATTTTCATATCACCAAACCAGAAAACAGCGATGGCTGCGATGACCAGTGCCCAGCCAATACCATTGAAAAGGCCGACGATGATTTCTTTAAAGACTAACCAGCGCCGATTGCTACGGCTAACCTGGCCCAGGGCAAGACCGCGTATCACCAGGGTGAGTGTTTGTGTGCCAGCGATACCGCCCATACTGGCGACAACATTCATTAACACCGCAATGGCGACAACTTTTTCCAGCGTGCCTTCGAAATTAGAAACCACCCATGAAGCCATAAACGCAGTGATCAGGTTAATGCCTAACCAAACCGCACGCCGGCGCGCGCTAGGCACGACCGGTGCAAACAGATCTTCTTCCTCGGTCAGGCCTGCCATGCTCAATACCGAGTGATCGGCTTCATCACGAATCACGTCAACCACGTCATCGACGGTGATGCGACCGAGTAACTTCATGTTTTCATCCACCACCGGTGCGGAAATCAGGTCGTGGTTCTCAAAAATTTTGGCGACATCATCATCTTCAGTGCTGGCTTTGATAGCTTCGGTGTCGCGGGTCATGACATCATCGACTGTTAACTCGACATCTGATGTCAGTAAGGTTGAGAGTGGCAGAGTGCCCACGTAGTCGTTGTTGCGCGAGGTGACGAAAAGGCTGTCGGTATTGTTCGGCATACCACCCAGCGCGCGTAAGTAACGTAAAACTACATCCAGAGTCACCTCGGCCCGCACCGTGATGGTGTCGGTGTTCATCAAACCGCCGGCGCTGTCTTTGGGGTAGGAGAGCACCGCTTCCAGACGATCGCGATGTTGTGCATCCAGCGAAGTGAGTACGAGTGTGGTAACGCGGTCCGGCAATGACTGGATGAAGTCGGCGAGGTCATCCACGTCCATGCCTTCGGTGGCATCGATCAGATCCTGTAATGGCATGTCGCGGATCAGGGTGTTGCGAACTTCATCGCCCAGTTCAATAAGGACTTCGCCTTCCTTTTCGGTATCGACCAGGTCCCAGATCAGGTTGCGTTCGGTGTGTGGTAATGATTCCAGAAGGTCAGCAATTTCGGCGGGCTTGAGCTCGTTCAGCATGCGTTTGGCATGTTGCATAGCACCGGTTTCCAGTGCCTGTGTCAGAGCCTGAACCTGGTTTTCTGTTTTTTCCGAGCGATTGGCTTCTGTCATCATATTTCAACGGGTTATACGCCAGAAGATTTCGATGGCGTGATGAAGAATTGCCTGAGAGTGTAGCACGTAGCCGGGTGTATTACCGCTAAACAGGATATAAATCAGTGATTTAGCTGTTCGACCAGTGATTCTATTTCGTGGATAGAAGAGGCTTTGAGGATTTTCTGTACCTGGGTGTGCAAACTGGCCAACTTGCTGTTATTGATAATATGTTTAATTTCGAGCAAGGCGTTGGCTTGCACACTGAAGTAATCCAGACCCATGCCCAGAAGCAAACGAGTATAGAGCGGGTCGCTGGCCATTTCTCCGCAAAGAGAAACCGGTACGCCGGCTTCTTTGCCAGCATTAATCGTGATGCTGATTAACTGGAGCACCGCCGGGTTGAGCGGGTTGTAGAGATAACTGACTTCGTCATCGATACGATCCAGTGCCAGTGTGTATTGAATTAAATCGTTGGTACCAATCGATAAAAAATCCAGTTGCCTGGCAAATGCGCTGGCAGACAATGCCGCAGCGGGTACTTCAATCATGGCGCCGATCTGTAGATTTTGATCGAATCGGGTTTTGCGTTGTTTGAGTTGTAGTTTGGCGGTTTCTATCAGGTTGAATACCTGCTGAATTTCTTCAACATTGGTGAGCATGGGTATCATCATACGTACCGGTCCCAGTGCTGCAACGCGCAAAATCGCCCGTAACTGGGGCAGGAAGTCATCGGGTTCTTTCAGGCAGCGGCGAATCGCTCTCAGGCCCAGTGCCGGGTTGTGTGCCATGGGGCCCTGTTCGAGGGTTTCTTCGAGTTCTTTATCAGCGCCCAGATCCATGGTGCGAATGGTGAGCAATTGGCCTTTTAATCTGAATAGTGCCCGTTTATAAGTTTTGAACTGCATTTCTTCATTGGGAAAGCTGTTTTTTTCCAGGAACATCATTTCGGTACGATAAAGTCCGACACCGGTATCATCGTATTTTTTTAGAATGCGAATGTCTTCGGGGCGGTCAATGTTGCCGTGTAAAGTTATCGCGGCACCATCGAGTGTGATCGCAGGTACGTTCTTGAGTTTGTTGAGCAGGTTGGTGCGAGCAAGTGCTTTCTTTTTTATTTCGCGATATTGTTTGAGTGAAGATTTGTCGGGCTGGCTAATCACCATGCCGTGTAAACCATCGACAATCAGTGTTTCACCCGTGCGCAGTAACTGGCGTGCATGGTGAACGCCGACAATCGCGGGGATACCAAGATTTTTTGAAAGTATTGCAGTATGAGACAGGGGGCCGCCGAATTCGGTAACAAAGCCTGCGATTTTGTGATGTTGCAACATCAATGTATCAGCGGGCGTCAAATCATCTGCAATAATAATACGGCCTTTTAGTTGTGCGCCATCGGGTACGTGTTCCGGGTTTTCTGCAAGACAGTTTTGTATGCGACGAACAACGTGAAGCACATCATCTTTACGTGTGCGCAAGTAAGGGTCTTCCATTTCGTTGAAAACCTGTACGAAACGATTAGATTGTATCTGTAGACCCCATTCGGCGTTGCAGGAATATTCTTTGATGTTTGAAATGGTGCCTTCGTTAAAAGCCGGATCTTCCAGCATTAGAAGGTGGGTATCGATAAAAGCGAGAATGTCGGCGGGAGTATCGGCGGCAATTTTTTGCTTTATTTCATGCAGTTGTTCGCTTGCTTTGGTTAGTGCCTTTTTAAAACGTTGAATTTCGTTTTTTTGCTGATCTTTGGAAACCTTGTGTTCGCTGATTTCATTTTGTTCACGGGAATACACATAGGCTTCGCCAATAGCGATGCCTTTTGATACGCCTGCGCCGTTTAGCAATATACTCAAATATCTACTCCACTATTCATCTTCATCAAATCTATTATTGATTAATCGTTCCAGTTGGTTGATGCTTTCTTTAGCGTCATTACCTTCGGCGTGAATGGTGACCTGCGTACCCTTACTGGCGGCCAGCATCATGACACCCATAATACTTTTGCCATTGACACGCTGTTTCTTGCGTTCAAGTTCAATTTTGCTTTTGAAGGTAGAGGCTAGTTTTACGAACTTGGCAGCAGCGCGTGCATGCATGCCCAGTTTGTTTATGATCTCAACTTCCTGACTGATGTGTGTCAATTTAGTAATGTCCTTAATCGTTTTTTGGTAGTTTTATCAGGTTTATTTTGTGTGTAGTGTAATACTTTGCTTGCCGCCGCTCAGCGTCTTTTCTGATAACTCGGTAAGCGGCAGGTCACGGTAGTTCATAATCCTGACAAGCATAGGTAAATTTAGTCCACTAATAAGGTGAGTATCTTTTTGTTGTAAAAATTTATTGGCAATATTACTGGGTGTGCTTCCATACATGTCTGTAAGGATCAACATGCCTTCACCTCTATCAAGTTGTTTAAGTTGATCGTTTATCGTGGTTTCCATGGCGTCAGTGGGCGTGTCCATAGGCACTTCTATGCAGGCAAAGTTCTCCGGCGCATTGTTAACAATACTGGAAGCAACTTCTATCAGGCTGCCGGCTATATTTTTGTGTGTGACAAATAGTAGCGCAACGCTCATAATTGATCCTGTGTGTTCATTACTGCATTTCTCTGTGGCGAATAGTCACGTTATCGGTTGAGTTTCTGAAATTATCATACAGTTGTTGTGCGATAAAAACAGAGCGGTGTTGCCCGCCTGTGCAGCCTATAGAAACAGTCAGGTAGCTGCGATTTTGTTCTTTAAATTTTGGAATCCAGTGTTGCAGGAAGCCATCGATGTGATCCATCATTTCCTGCACATCACTTTGTGACTGCAAAAATTCAATAACATCTTCATCAAGCCCGGTTAAAGGGCGTAATTTGGGTTCCCAATGAGGGTTGGGCAGGCATCGGACATCAAATACAAAGTCAGAGTCCGTTGGTGCGCCGTTTTTGAAACCAAAAGACTGGAATAGCAGTGTCAGTTTTGTATCTTTGTTTTTTATTACCTGGGCTTTAATAAGATCACGTAACTGGTGAACATTGGTATAGGTGGTGTCGATAAATAAATCGGCTTCGGAAGAAACCGCGTTCAACAAGTTGCGTTCGACCTCAATGGCTTCAGAAAGTGGCAAGCCTTTTGTGGTTAAGGGGTGTTTTCTTCGTGTATCGCTAAAGCGTTTGATAAGTGTGGTGAGTTCTGCCTGTAGATAAATAACCTCAAGCTCGATATCTTTTTCGCGCAAAAGTTTGATAATGTCATTAAATTGACGAAGGTCGTGTGAGTCGCTTCGTGCATCAATGCCGACAGCAATGTTTTCGTAAAGCTGCAGGTTTCTGTTCAGGATGTTCTCGACAAAATCCGGAATAAGTCCAAGAGGCAGGTTGTCTACACAATAGTAATCTTCATCTTCCAGTGTATGAAGGGCGACGGTTTTTCCTGAGCCAGAGAGCCCGCTAACGATGACGAGTTTCATAAAACTTAATTCTGCAATTGAGCGTTAAAATATTACGATGATATTAAATCACTGTGGGTGTAATTTCCCGTGGCTTGCCACGTATTCTGTAGGTGCGAATTCATTCGCACGATGTGCGTGAACATTGGCAGCATTATGCGAATGAATTCGCACCTACAATTAATACCCCCGTCCGCTTGCGGCGGGGTGGTTTATTATATTAGCTCTTTAACTGTGTTGGTTCAAACTTGATCTGACAAAACATATGATGACTGCATATTATTTGCCACAGAGGTCACAGAGCACACAGAGGAAGTTTGTAGTTAAAATTTGTTTTTCTCTGTGTACTCTGTGACCTCTGTGGCTAAAAAGATTTTTTATTTCACGCCTTTTTGGTGATAGCTGTCAGATTAAGTCCATGCGAATACGCTTTAACTGACTCTACAGGTATACGTGCTTCGAGCTGTGTGACAGCGGAATTATGGATAATCTATGGATTACAATGTCAGGTTGGCGTCAATCGCCTTTTGCTGGATATCCATCAGTTTTTCTGTTGCGTTGTAGCCGCTCAAGCGCAGAATATGGTTGCGTACGGCAGCTTCAACCAGTACGGCAAGGTTTCTTCCAGATGCTACAGGTAATAGTATTTCGGAAATATCTACGCCTAAAATATTACGCATTTTTCGGCTGCCTTCCAGGCGGTCAACTTCTGCCAGTTGTTCATCAGTGAGTCGCTCCATATGAATAATCAGGCGAAGGAACTTGTCTGTTTTTAAAGCGTTATCACCGTACATTTCGCGAATATTTAATACACCCAGGCCACGTACTTCCATGAAATCTCTCAGTACGCCGGGACTTCTGCCTCTTAGTACCTCGGGCCCAACACGGGTAAACTCAGGAGCGTCGTCCGCTATCAGGCGGTGTCCTCGCGAAAGCAGTTCGAGGGCGAGTTCGCTTTTACCGACACTGCTTTCACCGGTTAAGAGAACACCTGTGCCCAGAACTTCCAAAAATACACCGTGTACAATTTCCTTGTGAGAAAACATTTCATGTAAATAAAAGCGCGCTATATCGACAACTTCATTGCTTTCGGTCTTGCAGCTGAGCAAAGGTACGTGGCCTTTGTTTGCGCAATCGATGAGTATGTCAGGTGCAGGAAGATCATCCGCAATAATTATTGCAACTGTGTAATCTGAAAAAAGTTGTTGCAGAACCGTGGTGAGGAAGTCTTCGTCCAGGCTCTGCATGTAGTCGCATTCGGTTTTACCGATAACCTGAATAATGTTTTTATGTATCAGGTTTAAGTGGCCGATGAGTGTGGCGTGATCACTGACTTTAACTTCGTGTAATGGTCGATCAGGGTCTTCCTCGCCTGCAACCCATTCCAGCTCAATTTTGCTGGTGAGGTTGAAGATGATGGATTCGGCAGAAAAGAGTTCGGTCATGAAGCCTGTGAAGCGAGTTGCCAGTGAACCAGCCTGTCATGCAGTTCGGTATCAGTATTGGCAGTTCGCAAGTTGTGGCAGAAGTTTTCATCGCTAAACATACTGGCCAGTTCGGCGAGAATTTTCAGGTGTTCATCGGTATGGTGTTCGGGCACCATCAGGGCAAACAACAGGTCTGTGGGTTTATGGTCCGGGCTATCGAAATCGATACCGTCATCAATTTTGATAAAGGCAGCGAAAGCCTGATCGCATAAGTCGGTTCGAGAGTGGGGCAGGGCAATGCCGTGTCCGAGGGAGGTCGAACCGAGTTTTTCTCTATCCGTCAATTGCTGAAATATTTCAAGTGACTTATCGGTTGCGGATTGTTTTGCGAGTAAATCGGCCAGTAGTTCCAGTGCTCTTTTTTTACTGGCAACGCCAGCATTACAAATAACAGATTCAGGGCTGATAAGGTCTTTCAGGTTCATTAGTCTTGAGGTACTTCTACAGGTTTGTGGTGGAGATGGTTTTTGAGTTTTTCTTTGTATTTTTTGACCTGTCGGTCAAGTTTATCGACCAGAGCATCGATGGAAGCATACATATCGGCTTCATGGGCTTCGGCGAAAATATCGTTACCGCTCATATGTACGGTGGCTTCAGCTTTGTGCGTGTCTTTCTCGACACTGAGAATGACGTGTGTGTTGCTGACCTTGTCGAAATGTCGCTCCAGTTTCCCCATTTTCTCGGTGACATAGTTGCGAAGTGAATCTGTGATCTCAATATGGTGTCCGGTCAGATTTATTTGCATAGGATTACCTCTGTTAATTTAATGAGGCTCTGATGATTCATCCATGAATAATCAGAGCACGAAAAAGCTAAAATGCGATTTTATCTTTTCCGTCATTCCTGGTGGCTTATCAGTCACCAGGAATGACAGCGCATCCATGTGCTGTGGAAATTCTGAACCAGGCAGAATTTTCTTAAGCAAGACGTTTTCTCTCGTTTGAGGGAGGGATTAACATCGACTCCCTGTATTTTGCCACAGTTCGCCGTGCAACATTAATACCCTCTTTGGTCAGGAAGGCAGAAATTTTGTTGTCACTCATGGGCTTTTGTGGATTCTCATTCTCAATCAGCTTTTTCACCATGGAACGAATCGCCGTGGCAGAACATTCACCGCCGTCTGCGGTACTGACATGGCTGGAGAAAAAGAATTTGAATTCAAATACACCTCGGGGTGTATGCATGTATTTTTGAGTGGTAACGCGTGAGATAGTGGATTCGTGCATTTCCAGTTGTTCGGCGATATCGCGCAATACCATGGGTTTCATGCCTTCGTCACCGTACTCCAGAAACAGGCGCTGGCGCTCAACAATGGCTGTGCCCACGCGCATCAGCGTTTCACTGCGACTTTGCAGGCTTTTTATAAACCAGCGGGCTTCCTGCAGGCTGTTTCTGAGATGTACGCTGCCCTGGTCACGGCCCGAAGTTTTCAGGTGGTTGGCATACATCTGGTTAACCTTGATTCTGGGTGCGGCTTCCGGATTGAGTTCGACGCGCCAGCGACCGTTCGCCTTACGTACGAAAATATCGGGGATGACGTAGCGTGTGGTGTTGCTGGAAATAAGCGATCCGGGTTTTGGGTTCAGTGTTTGAATGAAGCTGATCAGGGTGTGAAGTTCTTCTTCATTCTTGCGGGTTTTTCGCTGTAGTCTTGCATAATCGTGGGTGCCGATGAGATCAAGGTAATCCGCAATCAGCATTTTCACATCATTCAGACCTTCGGTATCGGCACTGAACTGTTCGAGTTGTAATAACAGGCATTCGCGCAGGTCTCTTGCGCCTACGCCCAGGGGGTCAAAGCGCTGAACACGGTGTAAAACGGCTTCGACTTCATCAAGTTCAATTTCGGCTTCGTTGATCAGACCCTGATGTATTTCTTCAATGGTTTCAGTCAGGTAACCGTCTTCGTTGATGGCATCGATAATAGCAATGCCAATCAATAAGTCGATTTCGCTAATCGGGCTGTTCTGTAACTGCCACAACAGGTGTTCCTGCAGGCTTTCTCCGTTGCCGCTCTGGTTCTCGAGGTAGTCATCGCCACTACCATCGCTGGCTTGCGAGCTGCTTGTTGTGGTGGGCGTGATATCGTAGATATCATCCCAATTGGTATCGACCGGTAACTCATCAGGAATTTCCTGATTTTTTTCCATATCGATGTGGGGATCTTCGACTTCCGCCTCGGCTTCTGCCTTGTTTTTCAACTCCTGTTTTTCTGCGGATTCTTTAGTACTGCTGGAATTGTCGTCATCCTCGAGTTCCAGCATCGGGTTTTCTTCCAGAGTTTGCTGGACTTCAGTTTGTAACTCGAGTGTAGACAGTTGCAACAGCCGGATGGCTTGTTGTAACTGGGGCGTCATCGTTAGAGACTGTCCGATTTTTAACTGAAGTGATGGCTTCATGCTGCTTGGTTAATGGGTCAGGCGTTTGTCTGAGGGTGGTGCATTAGTGGGCTGCTATTGGCTCCATTGGTTTTTTGCATCACCTGCCGTGCCGTGGTTCGCTCCTTATGGTTCTTATACCTGTTTATAGCTGAAAATCTCGTCCAAGATACACATCTCGCACCTGTTGATTTGACAAAATTTCTTCAGCGCTGCCCTGGGCAATGATATGGCCGTCGCTGAGAATGTAGGCGCGTTGGCATATTCCAAGGGTCTCACGCACATTATGGTCAGTAATCAGTACGCCAATGTTGCGCTCGATCAATTGTTGGATGATTTTTTGAATTTCGATGACTGATATCGGGTCTACGCCGGCAAAAGGTTCATCAAGCAGGATGAACGCAGGTTGTGAAGCCAGTGCGCGGGCTATTTCTACGCGACGGCGTTCTCCGCCTGACAGGCTCAGACCCAGGTTTTCTCTTATGTGTTGAATCTGCAAATCTTCCAGTAAGGATTCCATCAACTGGTGGCGCTCGTCATGGGTTAATAATGGCCTGGCCTGCAGGATGGCCATGATGTTGTCTTCAACGCTCAATTTTCTGAACACAGAAGCTTCCTGCGGCAAATAACCAATGCCTTTGCGTGCACGTGAGTGAACCGGCAGCCGGGTGATGTCTTCATCATCTAGAAAAATAGACCCGCTGTCGGCCTGCACCAGGCCAACCACCATATAAAAGCTGGTGGTTTTGCCGGCACCATTGGGTCCCAGCAGGCCAACGACTTCCCCGCTGTTGACTTCGATAGAAACATCATCGACTACCTGTCGAGACTTGAAGCTTTTTGCCAGGTGTTTGGCACAAAGTTTTGCCACTTTATTGGTTCTCCAGTGATGGCTTATTGGGCGACTCTTTTTTTGGTGTCAATGTGATGTTGACGCGATCGCCGCTTTGCCCTGAATTTTTCGGATCGCCATTCTTGCCCGCGATAATAATCTTGTTTTGCGTATCATAAACGATACGCTGGCTGACGACGGTTTGACTGGATTGCTCGAGACTGGCATCCACCGTTAATACCAGCCGGTTTGTCGATGCGGTAAATTTCATGTGCTGGCTAATGGCATGAACTTTATTTTCCGTATTTTCATCCTGCAGGTAGTGTGCCGGGTTGCCGTCAACTTTTATATCGATAATTTCGTTATTTTTGCGAGTAATAATGACTTTCTCGCCGGTGAGCTTGATCGTCCCCTGAATGATACTGACATTGCCCCTGTAGGTGCTGCTGCCGGTATCAAGATCAAATTTCATGTAGTCGGCCTGTATTAAAACTTCCTTTTTATCTGTAATTGAATAGCCAATCTGCGGTGCCAACAGTACCAGCAACATTAAAGTTGCAGAGCAGCGTTTTACCTGTTTGGTATTAATCAACGGGCGCATAATTTCCCTTAACGTTGGCCAGTAACTCGAGCTCACCGGTCGAATTATTCAAAATAAGACCTTTGGCCTTAAGTTTTAGTTCTCTTTGAATAATGTTGACGGGTTGATCGCTTCTGGCAATTTGACTGTTGGTGTTGATTTTAAGTTGACTGGTTTCAATTTGAACAGGAAACTCGGCCTGCTGTTGTTGCATGACGACATCATGGTGAAGAATAATCAAATGGTTATCGTTATCAATCTCACCTGTTTTGGCAGTGATGATCCAGTTGCTGTTAGCCTGAAGCAGGTGGAGCACGGGTTTTTCTATTAGCGAGTTACTGCCGTCACTGAAATGTTCAAAATAACTGGCCTGCAATGTGTAACCGGGTTTGCCGTCCTCGTTCATAGCAGTGAGGGTGAAGTCGCGTATGAACAGATCCACGAAACGGGCATCGTCATCGTCGTTAATCGCTTCGTCTTTGTCCTCCTCGAAATTTTGCAGACCCCAGAAAGCCAGCGCGATAATCACGAAAATAGATAATGTGAGCAGATGTTTCACGAGCAGCAAACCAACTCAGGGTTTATATAAGTAGGATTCGAGCTTGGAAGCGAGTGTGCCGCGAGCTTCGAGTAATAATTCAACAACGTCGCGTACTGCACCACTACCGCCGTTGCGTGGTGTAATCCAGTGGGCATGTTGTTTTACAAAGGGGTGGGAATTCTGCACAGCAATGGCAAAACCCACTCGACTCATAACAGGCAGGTCGACCACGTCATCACCCACATAAGCGACCTGCTCAGCCGAAAGCCCAACCTCTTTAAGCAGTGCTTCATACGCCGGCGTTTTGTCGCGGTAACCCTGATAAATAAGATCAACGCCCAGGTCTTTCATGCGGTGTTCCACCACCTGTGATTTGCGTCCGGTAATAACAGCGGGTTTGATACCACCCTCGATTAACATGCGCATACCATGCCCATCGAACGAATTAAAAGCCTTGTATTCCTGGCCATCATCACCAAAAAAAAGACTACCGTCGGTCATGACGCCGTCGACGTCAAAAATAACGAGTTCGATTTGTTTGGCTTTTTCGAGAATGTCCTGCATGTTAGAGCTCAGTGAAAAGTGAAAAGTGAAAAGTGAAAAGTGAGAAACAGAAAAAACTAATAATATTGTGTTTATGAGCGGGGTTTAGCTTTTCACTTTTCACTTTTCGTTTTTCACTTTTCACTGTTTTTCAAACCACGCCAGCGCGAAGCAGGTCATGCATATTCAACGCACCAATTAACTTATTATCGCTATCCGTGACCAGTACGCCGTTGATTTTGTGGTCGTCCATCATCTTTAAGACTTCGGCGGCGAGGTCGTTTTTGCTGGTGGTTTTACAGTTGGCGGTCATGACCTGTTCGATGGGTGTGCTGTGTATGTCGATGCCTTTATCCAGTGAACGCCTGAGGTCGCCGTCGGTGTAGATGCCGAGCAGGTTTCCCTGGTCATCAGTGATGGCGGTTAAACCCAGGCCTTTGCCGCTCATTTCCAGCAGCGCTTTCGATACTGTGGCCTGTTTATTAACCTGTGGAATATCACCGTCTTTATGCATGATGTCGGAAACATGGCAAAGCAGCTTGCGTCCCAGGCTACCGCC
>QIHT01000203.1 GCA_003229115.1 Gammaproteobacteria bacterium
AGTCACCGCTGACAATACAGGCGGCCTGATGATCAAGACCTAATGCTTCCATTAACGGCAAGGTTAACCAGCCCGGTTTGTTGGTGACGACACCCCAGTTCATATGATGTTCAGCCAGGTAATCAAACACTGCCTGCGTGCCTTCAAATAATCGGGAGTTAACGGCAACATCCTGTTGGTAAATTTCCAGGTAACGTTTTTTTAGATGTTCGAGCCGTTGTTTATCAATATTTTTTCCAAACGCCAACCTGACCAGAGCGACGCTGCCATTTGAAACGACTGGGCGCACAGCTTCAAAAGGTAAAGCCTTTTGTTGTTCTTCAGCACAAAGTTTATCAAGTGCTGTGGCCATGTCAGGAGCGGTATCGATCAATGTGCCATCCAGATCGAACAGTACGGTTTTAATCACTGTGGGTGTAATTCCCCGTGGCTTGCCACGTAACCTGTA
Organism: Gammaproteobacteria bacterium; assembly: GCA_003229115.1. Lineage (GTDB taxonomy): Bacteria > Pseudomonadota > Gammaproteobacteria > SZUA-229 > SZUA-229 > SZUA-116. The sequence continues at coordinate 449 of QIHT01000203.1, forward strand.
GGTGCGAATTTATTCGCACGATACGCGCAAATATTGGCAGCATTGTGCGAATAAATTCGCACCTACAATTAATACCCCGTCCGCTTGCGGCGGGGCTGTTTAATTTTCCCCATTTTTTACTCGGGGCGTTTGTAATGAACCATGTAGTTCACATCAACATCACGGCTGGAACGAAACATGTTGGTGAGGGGATTGAAGGTGACGCCTTCGATGCTGATTAATTCAAGGCCAGCCTGTCGCGCCCAGACATCGAGTTCCGACGGGCGAATAAACTTACTGTATTCATGTGTGCCTTTGGGCAAGAGCTTCATAACGTATTCAGCACCCACAATGGCAAACATGAATGCTTTTGCGTTGCGGTTAATGGTGGAGAAGTAAACAGAGCCACCGGGTTTGACCAGTTGCATGCAGGCATTAATGACCGAAGACGGATCAGGTACATGCTCCAGCATTTCCATGCAGGTGATGACGTCATAGCTGGCAGGGTTTTCTGCAGCATGTTGTTCAGCGGTGATCTGCTGGTAATCAATTTTCAGGTCTTCTTCCATGGCGTGCAGCCTGGCGACAGAAAGTGGTGCTTTACCCATATCAATACCGGTAACTGTGGCACCGGCATGTGCCATGCTTTCGCTCAGGATACCTCCACCACAGCCAATATCGACCACCTTTTTTCCCGACAGTGGGCTGCCCGTGTTGATGTAATTCAGCCGGATGGGATTGATGTCGTGCAATGGTTTGAATTCACCATTTCTGTCCCACCAGCGTGTTGCCAGATCCTCGAATTTTCGTATTTCCGCAGGGTCTACATTGTGTTCTGTATGGCCAGTATTCATAGTAATGATTCGCTTTACTTATATCCTATAACTCATTGTAAAATATATTGTTTAATCTTGTTTTTTTTCTATTCTTTGCCGTTTGCTGAAATATACTGCAGGCCTGCATAAGTGAAACCTTGCAGGCGCAAGTAAAGCAACTTTGGCACACCCTGACGGGAACGGCAAAGCCTTATCCCAGCCTACAGTTCGTCAATCAAACCTCATACCCTGTCAGTTTGCGGTGGAGATGTTTATTGTTTTATTTTCTCACTAACATCTGTTGCTGCCTGCTTGATCTGATCAGTATCGATGGTCGTCAGTATGCGCTCTTTCATCACGTGTTTACCGGCTATCCATACGTCTGAAACCTGTTCGCGATGGCAACAATAAACCAGATGCGAAACCGGATCGTACACCGGCGTTGTCTCTATTGTATCGAAATTGACGGCAACGATATCGGCAAATTTGCCAGCGACCAGTGAGCCTGTTTTTTTATCCAGCCCCAGTGCTTTTGCGCCATTGAGTGTCGCCATCTCCAGTGCCTGTTGTGCAGGCAAAACCGTGGCGTCTTCAGAGACGCCTTTGGCGAGCAGTGCCGCTGTTCTCATTTCACTGAACATGTCTAAATCATTGTTACTGGCAGCGCCGTCGGTGCCCAGGGCAACATTCACCCCGGCACTGAGCAATTTTCCTAGCGGGCAAAAACCACTGGCAAGTTTCAGATTAGATTCGGGGCAATGAACAACATGGCTACCGGATGCGGCGAGTTGTTCAATTTCTTCCGCTTCCAGTTGTGTCATGTGAACGGCCATTAAATTAGGCGAGACCAGACCAAGTTCAGCCAGTCTTTTAAAAGGACGTTTCCCCGTTTTTTTAACTGACTCATTAACTTCATCTGCGGTTTCGTGAACATGCATATGTACGGGCCTGTCGAGTTCATCCGCCAACATGCGAATTTTATCAAGCGGTCCATCAGAGACCGTGTAAGGCGAGTGTGGTGCAAAAGCGGTATTAATGAGTTCATTGTTACGGTAAACATCATGCACCTCGAGTCCTTTATCAATGTACTCGTTGGCATCGCGCGCCCAGACAGTGGGGAAATCGAGCACAATCAGGCCAACCGTGGCGCGAAGTCCGGCTTTGCTGGCAACACGTGCAGCAACATCCGGGAAAAAATACATGTCATTGAAGCCGGTGGTGCCACCGCGCAGCATTTCAGCACATGCCAGCTCGGTTCCCAGCTGGACAAATGCTTCGTTGACCCACTTCGCCTCTGCCGGCCAGATGTGGTTCTGTAACCAGTCCATTAAAGCAAGGTCATCGGCCAGACCGCGGAAAAGGCTCATAGCCGCATGCGTGTGAGCATTGATCAGCCCCGGTATCAGGGCGTGTTGTGGATAGTCGTTTTCTGTCTGGGCGCTGTAACGTTGTTTCGCTTCATCCGTGGGCAGTACTTCCAGAATGCGTTCTTCGTGGATGGCGATACTGTGCTGTTCGAGGCAGGTTTTTTTGCCTTCAACAGGAATAATCCACCTTGCGCTTAGCAGTGTATCGATGTTTTTCATGCGGCGAAGATACCCGCTGTGCTTCGTTCGTGCAACTTTAGCGCGCATAAATCATTAAAAATCATAATTATGTGACTGAAACCATGCTTTTTCCATGATTTTTATTTGGGTTAGTGTTATAAAAAGTGCCTGACAATTCATTCAGGAATAAAATGGGAATTAATTATGTATTCACAGACTTTGCGTAATCTGGCTAGTGTGCTCTTAATCATCAGTCTTGGCCTCGGGCTGGCTGCCTGCGGGAAAAAAATAACAAGGGTCGACCAAAACGCTGTTACTGACATAAGTGGCAAATGGAATGATACAGATTCCAGACTGGTTTCAGAAGAAATGATACAGGACGTGCTTTCCCGTCCCTGGCTGAACCGCTTTACCAGCAAGCATAAAAAACCACCGACGGTTATCGTTGGCAAAGTTCGTAATCTAAGCCACGAACACATCAATACGCGCACTTTTGTGGCTGATATAGAACGTGCGTTGATTAATTCAGGTACCGTTGATTTTGTCGCTTCCAGCACTGAGCGAAAAGAGATAAGGGAAGAGCGCAAGGATATGGATCTGAATGCAACGGAAGCAACGCGTAAAGCTGCTGGTGCAGAGATAGGCGCCGACTATATGCTCAAAGGCACCATTAACACCATCGTTGATGCAGCTTCTGGTGAGCAAGCCCGTTTTTACCAGATTGACCTGACACTGATCGACCTTGCGAATAATCGCAAGACCTGGGTAGGTCAGAAAAAAATCAAGAAAACCATCGAAAAAGGCGGCTTGCGCTGGTAGTTTGTTGCGGGTTACTGGAGTCATTTACAAACTAATCATTGATCGGGTATTTTTATGAAATCAGGCTTAAATACATTGATGTATAAGTTCTGTTTGCTTCTGCTGGTCTCGCTGTTCATGAGTGGTTGTGCCACTTATGGGCAGAAGGCAGGTTCAACCAGGGATAATTTGCTAGCCGGACAGGTAGGCATTGCGTTGGCTGCTGTCGAGGCAGAGGACAAGGATCAGGAAGAAGTGCTGGCCAGTATGAACAAGGGCGTGTTGCGTCGTATGGTCGGAGACTACAGTGGCAGCAACCAGGTTCTCGAGGTTGCAAAACAGCAGATTGAAGATTTGTATGGCATCAGTATTACCGATCAACTGGGTGCGGTGACCGTCAATGATACCTTGCGCGCCTATACCGGTGACCGATACGAGCAGGTACTGCTGCATGCTTACATGGCGATGAATTACATACAGATGGATGATCTGGATGCAGCGCGTGTTGAAATCCTGCAGGCAGATGTAAAAATGCAGGAGTGGGGCGAAGCACCAGAGGAAGATCCGTTTGTACGTTATTTCTCCGGCATGATTTACGAAGCTTTAGGCGAGAGTGATCAGGCAGTAGTTGCTTACCGGAGGGCCAGTGAAATCTATAAAGCTACCGTCGATAAACAGTCACTGGCAGTGCCACAGGTTCTTAAAGCGGATTTATTACGCGGTCTGGCAAACGAAGGTTTGTGGGATGAGTACAAACGCCTGAAAAAAGATTTTGGCATGAAGAATTTCAAGCCAACAAAACTGGGTAATGGGTTTGGTGAGGTGATTGTTATACTGCATAATGGCCTTGCCCCGGTGCGCAGTTCTAACACCATTGCGACAGCTAGTGGTGCAGATGTGGTTGATCTGGTTAAAATTGCCCTGCCTGTTTATTTAAATTCTCCTCGTCAGTTATATAAAGCACGTCTGGTAGCTAACGGTAAAAGTGTGAATCTGGAAACGGTAGAAAATATTGATTCTCTGGCACGTAGTGCACTTGATAGTGATATGCCGGCCATTACTGCACGTGCCATTGCGCGGGCGATTATTAAACATACCACGCAGAAGGAAGCTCAGGAACAGGGCGGTTCTCTGGCTGGTTTTCTTATGACAATAACCAACATTGTCACTGAGCAGGCCGATACCAGAAGCTGGTCAACGCTGCCGCAGGAAATTCAGCTAGCAAGGCTGGTTTTGCCTAAAGGTACTCAGAATGTTCAAATAGAAATGTTCAATGGTGCGGGTGTTCTGGTTGACACGATTAGTCAATCGGTGAATGTTCAATCGGGAGAGAGATCTTTCATCTCGGAGCACTGGACATCTCCGAATATGGTGATGACGGTGACTGCAGGAAAATAAACCAGTCAAATCATAATGCCACTTAACTTAAACATCAAAAAAGAAAAATGCTGTCATTGCGAGCGGTAGCGCGGCGCTAATTTTCCAGGAGAAAATTTGAACGCGCTTTGTGCGGCCCGAAGGGCAAATTACACGGATGTAATTTGTAATCTCATTCAGTACGCGTAGTTCAGAAGATTGCCGCCACCCGCTCGCAATGACGTTAGAACAACTTATTTCCCTTGAGTAAGTACTTTTGGAGTCAGATCAGAATTATGTTTCATGCTTTTAATCATCACTTATCAGGAAAGCTTATCCTGCCGTGTTTTTTGTTGACCGGGTGTTTGCAATCAACAGCACTTGTCAATGCCGGTCAACCAGACTGGGTTTCCGGCGAACCTTCATCCTATCCGAATGCGCAATATGTTGTGGCAACAGGTTCGGCATCGAATTCGGAGCAAGCAAAAAAAAGAGCGTTAGCCAATTTAACCCGGGTGTTTGAATTACATATTCGTGAATCGTCCACCACAAGTCAGGAAGTAAAATCATTCAAGCAGGATGATTCAGAAACAGTCAGCACTTCCACCAGCTTATCGCAACAGATTAATATTCAGACCAATAAAATCATCAATGGCGCACGTGTCGCCGAGCAGTGGCAGAACTCTGATGACTTAACGCACTACGCGCTGGCAGTGCTGGATCGTCGTCAGGCGGGAACTAATATTCGCGGTGAGATTAATCGCATTGATGAAGAAACCGATTTTGATCTCAAATCGGCACAAGCTAAAAAAAATCCGTTATTAAAAGTAGCCGCTTACCAGCGTGTACTGGTTATGCAGGAAGAACGCGATACATTGCAAAAGATGCTCAAGGTGCTTGATCTGAGTGGTCGTGGTTCTGAATCACTATTGAACCGTGCCGATTTGCGGCAACGCATGGAAAAAAGTTTAGGTGCGCTCAATATGAGTCCCGCTGTGATTAGTGATGCTATTGGTGGTCTGGATAAAATACTTAAAGGTGCGATGGCAAAATCAGGTTTTCCTGAAGCTAAAGGCTCGGGGGGATATGTATTATCTGCCGGCATTGAAACACAGCCGCCTATAAACAGTCAGGGCTGGTACTGGCTGCGCGGTACATTGACCTTAAGGCTGGCTTCGGCTGATGGTCGTGTTCAGGGCAATAAAACCTGGCCGCTTAAAGTGTCAGCCACTAACATGCAGCAGTTGGACGGGCGCATGAAATCCATGGTCGAGAAAACACTCAACCAGGAACTAAAACCCACTATCCTCGGATTTGCCACAGCTGAGTAGGTTGTGAATGATTTCAAAAGCTTTTACCACAGAGGCACAGAGTACACAGAGAAAAGCCTTCTTTTACGTCATTAATCGCCTTGGTTCAGATTACAAACATCTGGCATCTGCATTCGTAGGAGCGGCTTTAGCCGCGAAAAATTACCCAGACTGAACGAATGTTCGCGGCTGAAGCCGCTCCTACGTGAAGCATCCCATATTTTTCATGATAAAAACTCGGGTATTTGATCTCTGCCACTAACAACAAAAGATTTTCCTCTGTGTACTCTGTGACCTCTGTGGTGAAAGCTTTTGACTTCATACCCTACGCCAGCTCTGGATTGCACCAGGGGCTACTGCATTAGCAGTTCCTGATGTAAAATCACCCCTAATATCTGATATTTACAGGCCAGCGACATGATCTTTGAGAAAATCAAAAACCTTTCCACCTGGGTGAAAGTTAGGACAAACACGGGTAACTCTTTGAATATCAGTGATAATTCGATTATTCCACTATTGAAACAAGGTGGTTTTAGCAACGGTACCGTCGTGGTTCTGGTGATGACATCATTGATGCCATGTAAGTCGATTCAGGAGCCTTTGGTCAGTAAATGAAAACCTACTCAGAAAAATCTAAAACTATGATCTACACTGAGTGTATGTCATGAGTAATCAGCAAACAGGTCATGATTACGATGGCGGGCTGGCGGTTGAAGAAGAAAAACCAAAGCTCAAGCCACCGAAACAATACAAGGTTGTACTGGTCAATGATGATTACACACCGATGGAATTTGTGGTTCACATATTGACGACATTTTTCAGTATGGATCATGCCAAAGCGACACGAGTCATGATGGCGGTACATACAAAAGGCAAAGGTATTTGCGGAACCTTCAGTTACGAAATTGCTGAAACCAAAGTAGACCAGGTAAACGAATATTCAAAAATGAACCAGCATCCATTGATGTGCACCATGGAAGAAACTTAACGACCAGGGAGAAGGTCAAGAATAGAAACACTAACGAAGAGGTAGCGTTATGTTGAGCAAGGAGCTTGAGTCTTCATTGAATAATGCATTCAATGAAGCACGTGACAAGCGACATGAATACATAACAGTAGAACATCTACTGTTAGCACTGCTTGATAACAGCAGCGCTAACTCTGTGCTGCAAGCTTGTGGCACAGACTTGATGATGCTTGGTAGTGAGCTTCGTGAATATCTGGATACAAACACTCCGGTATTTGGTGATGTGGTTGGCGGTGAAGTACAGCCCACGCTCGGTTTTCAACGAGTATTGCAACGCGCTGTTTTTCACGTACAGTCATCAGGTAAAAAAGAAGTTGTCGGTGCCAATGTTCTGGTGGCCATGTTTGGCGAACAGGAATCACAGGCGGTTTATTTATTGAACCAGCAAAACGTTAGTCGCCTGGATATTGTTAATTACATTTCTCACGGTATTACCAAGGTCACCAACGATTCAGATAAAATAGAATCTGAAACGCGTGAAGACCCAGGTGTAGAACCGGAAAATCAGCCGCTCGAAAATTTCTCAACCAATCTTAATCAGCGTGCCATGCAAGGTCACATCGACCCGCTTATTGGTCGTGAAGACGAAATTGAACGCACCATTCAGATTCTATGCCGTCGCAGAAAAAATAATCCTTTGTTAGTGGGCGAAGCCGGCGTCGGTAAAACCGCTTTGGCTGAAGGACTGGCCAAAAAAATTGTTGATAATGATGTGCCTGAAGTTTTACGTGGCTGCACCATTTATTCACTCGACCTTGGTGCACTGGTTGCCGGCACAAAATATCGCGGTGATTTTGAAAAACGCCTGAAAGGTGTGCTCAAACAATTAAAGCGCGAGCAAGGTGCGATTTTATTTATTGATGAAATTCATACCATCATTGGTGCAGGCTCTGCATCCGGTGGTGTCATGGACGCATCCAATTTAATTAAACCCATGTTGGCATCGGGTGAGTTGAAATGCATAGGCTCCACCACCTACACCGAATTCCGCAGTGTCTTTGAAAAAGATCATGCACTTGCGCGTCGATTCCAGAAGATTGATTTAAAAGAGCCAACGGTTGAAGAAACCATTGAAATTCTTAAAGGTTTGAAGACACGTTTTGAAGAACATCATGACGTGAAATACAGCAACAATGCATTGCGTGTTGCCGCTGAACTGGCTGACCGTTACATTAAAGACCGTTTTCTTCCCGATAAAGCGATTGATGTTATCGACGAAGCAGGGGCTAGTCGCCAGTTATTATCCAAACCGAGTAAAAAATCGGTCAGTGTTAACGACATTGAAAACATAGTCGCCAAGATTGCACGTATACCGCCTAAAACGGTTTCTACTTCAGACACTGAAGTGCTGAAGAATCTTGAGCGTGACCTTAAGTTGGTGGTCTTTGGTCAGGACGATGCCATCAGCACCCTGGTGACAGCGATACGTATGTCGCGTTCAGGTTTGGGTGATCCCGAGAAACCCATTGGTTCGTTCCTGTTTTCCGGCCCTACCGGGGTTGGTAAGACTGAAGTTAGTAAACAACTGGCAAATGTCATGGGCGTTGAGTTATTACGTTTTGATATGTCTGAATACATGGAGCGCCATACCGTTTCAAGATTAATCGGCGCGCCTCCGGGTTATGTCGGTTTTGACGATGGTGGTTTATTGACCGAAGCGGTTAACAAACAACCTCACTGTGTTCTGTTGCTGGATGAAATTGAAAAAGCGCATCCTGATGTGTTTAACATTCTTTTACAGGTGATGGATCACGGCACACTGACGGACAGTAATGGCCGCAAAACTGATTTCAGGAATGTCATCGTTATTATGACATCCAATGCGGGCGCTCAAATCATGTCGCGCCAGTCGATGGGCTTTACCGAGCAGGAAAATGAACTTGATGGCATGGAAGAGTTGAAAAGAGTCTTCTCTCCGGAATTCAGGAATCGTCTGGATGCAATTGTTCAGTTCGGCGCACTGGATGAAAAATCCCTGTCTCATGTGGTCGATAAATTCCTGGTTGAACTGGAAACGCAGCTTGATGAGAAAAAGGTTGCGTTACATGTTGATGAAGCCGCACGTAAATTGCTGGCCGAGAAAGGACATGATCCCAAAATGGGTGCCAGACCAATGTCGCGTTTCATTCAGGAGCATGTAAAAAAACCGCTGGCCAATGCGCTATTGTTTGGTGAACTAACTCGTGGCGGCAAAGTTAGTGTGTCGGTCTCCAACGGTGAGCTGGATATTGAAATTGAGTCTGAGGTGGAAAAAGCCTGATTGGCTTAGAGCATGAATAGATAAAGGGTCTGTCAGGAATGACAGGCCTTTTTTTATACGCTGATATAAAGTCGCTCATTGTTAGAGGTTTGCTGTAAACGCAGTTATGTAGGGCGGGCATTGCCCGCCATTTCTGAGAAGTGATCTATCCGTGTAGACAATTGGTGGGCAATGCCCACCCTACAGGTTATAAACGCAGAGGTCGCAAAGGAGGCTATTGTTTTTTTGTCGCTGACAGGGTTGTTACATTAATCAGAAGTTTTTCTGCGCCCTCTGCGTTTACAGCAGGCTAGTGAGAAAGGCGACAAACCGCCCGGTTACTACAAATTAGGTGTACGAAGGTGTTTAAGAATTGGCTATTATCTAGCGCGATAAATAATGCGACCTTTTTCAAGATCGTAAGGGGTAAGCTCAACCGTTACCGCATCACCGGTCATGATACGAATATAATGTTTACGCATTTTGCCTGAAATATGGGCGATAACCTTATGCCCGTTTTCAAGCTCGACACGAAACATCGTGTTGGGTAGTGTTTCAACTACCGTGCCTTCCATCTGAATTGCTTCTTCTTTTGCCATGTCTGGTTCGGTTTGTACTTAAAGCGCCGTAATTATCGTTAATTCTCGGCTGAGCGCAAGTGTTTTGTGCGAATTATTGATTTAATTCAGCAGATGGCTGGTTTTTAGGCAACATATTGATGGGATCGATCAAAGTCTGGTTGGCGATGACCGCAAAATGCAGATGTGCTCCGGTAACACGACCGGTCTGGCCTACAGTACCGATAATGTCGCCAGTATCCACGCTATCGCCGGGTTTTACATCAATTCGACTGAGATGGGCATACAGGCTGATAATGCCCTGACCATGATCAATAAAAATCATATTACCGCTGAAAAAGAATTCACCGGCCTCAATCACCGTGCCTTTGGCGGTAGCTTTGACGGGTGTGCCTTCTGCAGCTGCAATATCAAGACCGTTGTGAGGGCGGCGTTCCTGTTCATTAAAGAAACGTCTTAATCCGAAAATACTACTGATTCTGCCGGAAACCGGCCAGATAAAATCAACATCAGGGACGGCATCGGTTCGGGTTGATTTGGCTTTTCGTTTTCTGGGCCTTTCCAGCGCAATACGTTTGAGATCTTTTTCGTTGGGATTAACCTTGCGCTTGTTTTTTATGGTCAGATGCTGTTCTGCATATTTTTTTTCCAGGACCTTTATTCGTGTTTTAAGTGTGATTCCGTTGTGGTGTTCAATGGAAAAATGATGGTCACCGGGTTTGGCATTCAACGGGATACCCGCTATTGCAAACCAGCTATCTTCATAAGGAAAGACCGCAACGCGTTTTCCGTCAAAGCGAACTACCGTTTCAGGTTGATAGTCAGGTAATCCGAGTAAAGCAATGCCGCCAGGTACCAATGATTGTTCCGGCAGGGCGTGTGCTAATGTCGAGAAAAAAGTGACCAGTAACAGAGAGCTGGTGAACATTAATTTCCTGAATATCTTCATGTGGGTTATTTTATAGACTTTTATTCAGAACGCACAGTATTTGGCGTAAAAGGCCTGTGTTAGGATGCGAAACTTGATTGAAAAGAAGAAAAGCAGGCGAGCAGAGGATATACGTCCATTTTACGTGATGGATTTGCTAGCGCGTGCAAAGCAGCTTGAGTCAAACGGACGCAGCATCATTCATCTTGAAGTCGGCGAGCCGGATTTTGCGACGGCGCAACCCATCATCGATGCAGGTATAAAAGCCCTTCAACAATTAAAAACACACTACACACCAGCGCTCGGTTTACCGGAGTTGCGAGAGGCCATTGCCGGGTATTATCAACAAAAGTTCGGTGTCAATCTGGACGCCCGCCGTGTTGTGGTCACGCCGGGCGCGTCGGGTGCTTTGCAACTGGCACTATCTGTTCTGGCTGACCCTGGCGATCAGGTGCTGCTTTCGGATCCGGGTTATCCCTGCAATAGAAATATTGCGCAAGTGCTGGGTATAGAGAGTAACAATGTTGCTGTTGGTGCGGAATCACACTACCAGTTAACTGCCGAGCACATTCAAAAGTGCTGGAACAAAAATACCAGGGCGGCGATGGTATCAAGTCCTTCAAATCCGACGGGAACTCTCATCACACAACAACAGATGCAGGCATTAATCAATGCGGTTGATGAAAAAGGCGGACATCTTATCGTTGATGAAATTTATCAGGGATTGACGTATGGCGTTAAAGACCACACGGCTTTGTCGCTTTCTGATAACGTCTTCGTGATCAATAGTTTTTCAAAATATTTTGGCATGACCGGTTGGCGTTTAGGCTGGATGGTGATACCTGATAATTATGTCGATGCGGTAGATCGGATCGCACAAAATTTGTTTCTTGCGCCAGCGACAATGTCCCAACATGCAGCATTGGTTGCTTTCGATTCTAAAACAGAAGCAATATTGCAAAGCAGGGTAGAAACTTTTAAGCAGCGGCGGGATTATTTGTTACCTGCTTTGAAAACGACAGGTTTTAAGATTCCGGTTGAGCCGCAAGGTGCGTTTTATATTTATGCCGATTGCAGTGCGCTAACAGATAATTCATTTGAGTGGACGCATGATTTACTGGAAAGTGAGGGCGTGGCGGTAACGCCGGGGATTGATTTCGGTGATTTTGAGGCAAATACCCATGTGCGCTTTGCTTATACGCGACCTATAGATGAGCTCGAAGAAGCCATAAAAAGAATAACAAAATATATTCAGTAGTAAAAATCAAGAGTGAGTCATGAAAGGTAATATAAGAAAAATGAATGCTGTGCTCGAATCCCCTGTGCAATATCAGTTGCCTGTCGGAGACGAGTTGTTTGCAATGAATGATGTAATAGGCAAGCAGATTCAACTAGAGCATCTGGGAGAAATTCACTGTGTTTGCTGTGGCCGTAAAACCAAAAAGAGTTTTGCCCAGGGACATTGTTATCCCTGTTTCAGGGATTTGGCTGAATGTGACCTGTGTATTATGAAACCGGAAACCTGCCACTTTGACGCAGGAACCTGTCGCGAACCCGAATGGGGTCAGTCACATTGCATGCAACCGCACTTTGTTTACCTGGCTAATTCGTCTGGCGTGAAAGTAGGCATTACCCGTGGTACACAAATTCCAACACGCTGGATTGATCAGGGTGCGGGCGCAGCACTGCCAATTTTTAAAGTTCAAACACGTTATCAATCGGGTTTGCTCGAGGTCGCGTTAAAACAACACGTATCAGATCGAACTGACTGGAGAAAAATGCTCAAAGCTGTGCCGGACCCCGTCGACCTTGCGGAAGTGCGCGATGATCTGGCTGAAAAATGCGAGCAGACCATAAAAGAGCTGCAGCAACGTTTCGGGGAAGATGCCATTCAATATCTGAACGACGAAACCCGGATCGAAATTCAATACCCTGTTGAGCAATACCCGGACAAGGTAAAATCACTCAACTTTGATAAACAGCCAAAAATAGAAGGCATGTTGCTGGGTATCAAAGGCCAATACCTGATTCTTGATAGTGGTGTATTGAATATCCGCAAATTTTCAGGGTACAAGATTTCGATACAGGTGTAATAATAGGATAATGCATTTATTTGCCACAGAGGTCACAGAGCGCACAGAGAAAAAATCAAGGTAAGATCTTCATGTCATCTCGAACGAATGTGAGAGATCCTGGCTTTATCGCACCAGATCCCTCACATTCGTTCGGGATGACATACCTAAAAACTCTGTGTGCTCTGTGACTAAAATATGTTTTTATAGCATGCAGATATACGGTAACAGTCAGTTTAAGTCAGTGATGCTACAATTTATAATTTTAGAGGATTTTAACCATTAGCCTGAAAGAAGACATCAAAGTCGTTTTCGAACGAGACCCTGCTGCAAGAAACACGCTTGAGGTGTTGACGACATACCCGGGTCTGCATGCAATTATCATGCACCGTTTCAACCACTGGTTATGGAAGATTGGTCTGAAATGGTTGGCGCGGCTGTCTTCGAATATGGTTCGCTGGTTGACGGGGATAGAAATTCATCCCGGTGCCACCATCGGCCGTCGTTTTTTCATCGACCACGGCATGGGCGTCGTGATTGGCGAAACCGCGGAAATAGGCGATGACTGCACGCTCTACCACGGTGTGACCTTAGGTGGCACTAGCTGGAAAAAAGGCAAACGTCATCCCACATTAATGAACAATGTGGTGGTTGGCGCGGGTGCAAAAGTGCTGGGCCCCATCACGGTTAATTCCGGCGCGCGCGTTGGTTCGAATGCGGTTATTACCCACGATGTTCCCGAGAACGGCACGGTCGTAGGTGTGCCGGGCAGACTGGTGCGGCACAAAGAGGAGCCGCATGAAAATCAGGAAAAACGCGACGCTACTGCTGAAAAGCTCGGCTTTGATGCTTACGGTGCCACCAAAGAAGCACCTGACCCGGTCGCCACGGCAATTAATAGTATGCTCGATCACATCCACGTAATGGATGAAAAAATGCTGACGATGTGTGCAGCTCTTAAACAGCTGGGTATGGAAGTGGATGTTTCAAACCTGCCCGACCTGGGGCCCTGTGACATTTCACCCTCTGGCAGGGATGATGATCAGAAACCGGAAAAAATCGAGGGCGAGTAGTACGTGATTAAAGCGTATTGGTTTAAGCCTGATCTGGCAGAACTATTCTCGTGTCACGGTATTAACTAACATCATTCCGCAGAAGGTACAGGAGAATAAAATCAGTCTATATTGCTATGTCATCTCGAATCCCTCACTTCTTCGGGACAGGCTCCTGTGAGAGATCTCCCAAATGTTAGGAGATCTCTCACATAAAGCATGTTCGAGATGACAGCAATAAATCTCTATGACCTCAGGGCTACGCAGAACTTCGCCCATGCAAGCTGTGACCTCTGTAGCTAAAGGCTGCCTTTTACCGATGAATGGTCATAAACCATGTGGCGGCTCATCGTATTGTGATCTAGTATGGTTATTACAGGAAACGTTTTTTTACAGGAATCACTCTCATGAATACTAATTTTACTTTTCAAACGATTTTCGCATTCTCTCTGGTTTTGTTCTCTCAGAGTTCTTTGGCAGTAGTTTGTGAGTCGGAATCACCTAATTTAAAAATAGAAGGTGACAGGTATTTCGAAGTCGAAGAAGCCAGGCAATTGTCGAGAAGCGGAAAAAAGACAGTCAAAAGCATGTTCAAATTATTGAAAGGTAATTGGAAGGGTGATAAGACTTATACGCAATGCATCGGTGCCGCAGGCGAACAAAAAAAAGAGATTAGTAAAGAAACCGTTGAGGTAGAAACACAACTTGATTCTAGTGGTCAATTAACATTTACTCTTGATGTTCTTAATCAGAGGGAAGGAATTACGTATAACGAGAGATTAGAATACTTCAGTTACAACATCCCGTTGATGGTAAATAAATTAGCAGTTAATGGATTTACAGCGGTTTCCAAGAGAAGAAGAGGCCCCGGTGCCAGCCGTGGTTTGTCGGTGTTATTTGAAGAGATCACAGAAGTTAAGGTCAGTAAGACATCGGTGAGTATAAATATCGTTGCTTATCTTAACGGGTATTTTTCTGAACACACGAAAATACAGCTGCGTCGTTAGAAACAAATCATAATAATTAAACGTTCATTGTCATAACGAGTCCGTCGGGCATTGCCCACTCTTGTTGCTTTAAAAGCTATCTACCACAGAGGCACAGAGAACACAGAGGTTGATTTTGTTAGACGTCACTAACAACACAAAGCCCTTCTCGGTGTACTCTGTGCCTCTGTGGTGAAAGCTTTTAACTTTATTTGTGAACAGTTA
>QIHT01000093.1 GCA_003229115.1 Gammaproteobacteria bacterium
GCAACACCGCCGGGGCGATAATAGGTCGCATGCAGGCGCGCGCCGGATACGGCTTCGTAAGCATCCATTAAATCTTCACGTTCGCGAAAGGCATACAGGAACATGGTCATCGCACCCACATCCAGTGCATGTGCGCCAATCCATAACAGGTGATTAAGTATGCGTGTTATTTCATCGAACATCACACGAATGTATTGCGCACGTTCAGGACACTCAACACCTAATAATTTTTCCATTGCCAGCACGTAACTGTGTTCGTTACACATCATGGAAACATAATCGAGACGGTCCATGTAACCAATGCTCTGGTTATAAGGTTTACTCTCGGCCAGTTTTTCTGTGGCGCGGTGCAACAATCCGATGTGCGGGTCAGCGCGTTGAATCACTTCGCCATCCATTTCCAGTATCAGACGAAGCACGCCATGGGCGGCCGGGTGGGCGGGGCCAAAATTCAGCGTGTAGTTACGAATTTCAGGCATCGGAATTCTCCTCGCTTGCAGCTGGAGTGTCGTCTTTCGAGAAACGCGAGTCATGCCGAATCACGCGCGGCACGAGTACTCGCGGTTCGATGCTGACCGGCTGATAAATAACGCGCTTCACTTCCGGGTCGTAACGCATTTCAACATGACCAATCAGCGGAAAATCCTTGCGGAAAGGATGACCAACAAAACCGTAATCGGTAAGAATGCGGCGATGCGGCGTAAATCAGGATGGCCGTCAAACAGGATGCCGTATAAATCGAAAGCTTCGCGTTCAAACCAGTTGGCTGTTGCCCAGATATCTATTACAGAGGGTACCACCGGCGCATTATCATCGGCACAGTAAGCACGAACACGTAAGCGAATATTTTTTGAAATGGATAACAAATGATAAACCGCTGCAAAGCGCGGACGCTCTTTAGAAACATAGGATGGTGCATCACCAAAACGCAAACGTGCATTCACACCCGAGTTAACACCGCGACTAAAACCGGTTGATGTCGAATCTTCAGTTGACCATTCACTGCTACCGTACTCGGAATAATCAACACCACATACATCGATAAGCTGTTCAAAAGCAAACTGTTTGTCATCGCGTAACTTTAGGCAAACCTCAACAAGGTCTTTGGAATCCACTTCAATCGTGGCTTCACCAAAAGCAACGGTGTTGCTGCTTAAGCTTGAACCAAATGCCTGTTGCAAGGCGTCAGATAATTGTTGTATACGAGTCGACATTAAACTTCCGGAACTTAGCGAGCGATGGTGCTGGTACGACGAATCTTTTTCTGCAGTTGTATGATTCCATACAACAGCGCTTCAGCGGTGGGCGGACAACCCGGCACATAAATATCGACAGGAACAATACGGTCACAACCACGCACGACCGAATATGAATAATGATAATAACCACCACCATTGGCACATGAACCCATGGAGATGACCCAGCGAGGCTCTGCCATCTGGTCGTAAACCTTGCGCAACGCGGGGGCCATTTTGTTGCACAGGGTGCCGGCAACAATTAATACATCGGATTGACGAGGACTGGGGCGGAAAATAATACCAAAACGATCAAGATCGTAACGTGAAGCACCCGCCTGCATCATTTCTACTGCACAGCAGGCCAGACCAAAGGTTACCGGCCACATGGAACCGGTACGCGCCCAGTTAATCAGGCCATCAAGGTTTGTGGTTACAAAGCCTTTATCGAACTTGCCCTCTATTCCCACTCCAGTGCTCCTTTTTTCCACTCATAGATAAAGCCAATGACAAGAACGCCAAGGAATATACCCATTGATAGAACACCGAACAGACCGATATCTTCAAGCACAATCGCCCACGGAACCAGAAAAGCAATTTCCAGATCAAAAATAATAAACAGGATAGCAACCAGGTAGTAACGCACATCGAATTTCATGCGCGAATCTTCAAAAGCTTCAAAACCACATTCAAAAGGTGAGTTCTTGGCTTCGTCCGGCTTATGAGGCGCCAGCATAAAGCCACCCATAGTAAGCAGCACAAAACCCACAATCAAACCAACGGCCATAAAGATCAGAACTGGCAAATAATTTTCAAGCATGTCTTCCCCGCAAATCGTCTAGCACTATTCACACAAGTCTGTGATCGGTTGTTTCTGGTTTATATTATCTCAATTGCCATTCATCATTCCCGCATACTTTCAGCGACAATATTGAGCGAAATTGAACTGGCTTTTCCTAGCCACTAGAAACTAGCCCCTAGCTTCTGATTGTTGGTGCCGATGGCCGGAGTCGAACCGGCACAGCTTTCGCCACTACCCCCTCAAGATAGCGTGTCTACCAATTCCACCACATCGGCCTGCATTCACAGTCGTCTGTTGCAGCCTAAGCATTACTCCGTAGCGGGAGGTACATCGCTTTCAATTGGAGCACCGGTGGGTAACGGCATGTCACCACCAAAAGTACCGGTCGTCGGTGTCTCAACAGATTCAATACTGGTCTGTGTTTCGAGCATATCAACAACACTGGTAGGCTGATCGCGATTAGCTGCTAAATAAGCCAACGCAAGACTATTTATAAAAAAACCTGTGGCAAGAATGGCCGTGGTTTTACTCAGAAAATTGGATGAGCCGCTGGCACCGAAGATGCTGCCCGCACCACCACCGCCACCACCACCTAAGGATGCACCCATGCTTGCGCCCGAGCCTTTTTGCAACAGGATCAGCGAAATAATCGCCAGCGCAAGGCAAACATGAAGAACCAGTAAAATAACGTTCAAATCCACTCTATATAACCCTCTAATTTGCTGTGCAGATCGTCAGAAAATCGTCGGCCTTAAGCGAAGCACCGCCAATCAGGCCGCCATCAATATCAGGCTGTGATCTTAGTTCTGCGGCATTGCCTGGATTCATGCTGCCACCGTATAAAATTCGCAGGCCTTCCGCAATAGCCGCGTCCTGCTCAGCGATTTTACCGCGAATAAACGCATGCACTTCCTGCGCCTGCTCCGGAGTCGCTGTTTTGCCGGTGCCAATCGCCCATACCGGTTCGTAAGCCAGCACCGCATTGGCCAGCGAAGCCACGCCAGAGCCATCAAGAATGGCATCGATTTGGCGAGCAACAACTTGCTCAGTAATACCCTGTTCACGTTCTTCAAGGCTTTCACCAATACAAAAAATCGGTTTGAGGTTATTTTTCAACACAGCCGCGTACTTAACCGCAGTGACTTCGTCACTTTCGCCGTAAATCGCACGACGCTCAGAGTGACCAATGATGACGTACTCGCAGCCCGCATCTTTCAGCATGGGGCCTGCCACTTCACCCGTGAACGCGCCTGAATCCTGATCACACATGTTTTGCGCACCCAGATGAATATCAGAACCGGCAATCGCGGAAGCGACGGCGGGGATGTATATATAAGGAGGACAAACAACGACCTCGGCATTCGCTGCACCGACACCCGCCTTGATTCCCTCAATCAGTTCGCTGACACTGCTACTGGAGCCATTCATTTTCCAGTTACCCGCTACCATGGGCTGACGCATCGCTTTCTCCACCTAGATTCAAAGGCTGCAAAGGATACCTGCCAGCCCCCAAGAAATCAATGGAAATGAGCTGTAATAAGGCTCTCCTATCCCTTTAGGAATAAATATTATCAATAAGTTAGGCTAATTCAGAGTTTCCGCAGCACATGCAGGTGCTGCCATTTTCAGTGGCTGATAAGCCATTGAAAATGAAGAATAAAGGTAAAATCGCATTTTACCTTTTTCGTGCTCTGATTATTCATGGATGACACGTCAGAGCTACCTTAGAGAAAAAAGCCAGATCAGGCCGCCGCCACAGAGTCGAGCTATTCCGAGCGCAACAAGCATCGATACTGCGCTCATCCAGCCCGCTTAAATCGTTCGTGACTCAACTCAACACCAAACCAGGCGTTCAGCCTTGAAACTAAACCCGATATCCGTAATCTTAATCATATGAACCGAATTCAACACAATTGGGCGCGAGCAACCCTGGCCATGGCATTAATGACTGTTGGCAATATTGCAATTTCTCATGAAATTTCAAATAGTTACAGCCGTGATTTCTATCATGACAAGCAATCTGCACCCGTCTATAAGTTCACCGGCAGCGACGGCCAAATCACTTATTCTTCCTCCGCGCCTGGAGACTGGGTCAAGATTGAAAAAATCACCATTACAGCGCCACCCTCTGATGAATATGCAAACGACACAAGGCAAAGGCATGATAAATTGAAGATGTCAGCCGAGGAACTCGCTGAAGCCCGACAACAACGTGAAGCTATTCGCGAGGAAGAAGAAAAGAAACGACTCGAAAAACTAGCCTTGATGAACCAGTCAAAACCTCAACAGTTTTACAGACGAAACGTCTATAACGATTACCCGTACCAATTCTGGAACGGCTACGGATACAACAATCACCATTACCCCAAACGACCGGTTCACCTGCCTGCCCACCCCTCTGGTGGAGGCCATCGCCCGACAATCACACCTTTACCACCATCGAGCTTTCCGCCGATGTTCAGAAGGTAATATAAAACGTAATAGCTCATCGGCTCAACAACAAAATCAAAAGTTTTTACCACAGAGGCACAGAGAACACAGAGGTTTGTTTTGTTAGCTACGCCGTAGGCGTTGCTAACAATAAAAAGTTTTTCTCTGTGTACTCTGTGCCTCTGTGGTAAACAGCTTTTAAAATTTTTGACTTAGTTTTTGAACGGGCAAACCATTACATGTAAAGCTATTTATTCCGAACCTTTTTCTTTTTTACTTTCTTTTTACCGATGTCTTTTTTCTTTCTGTCTCTTTCTTTCTTTTTGTTTTTCTTCTTTCCTTTTTTGGGCGGTTTTTTATCTGAATCTTTCCCTTTGCGCTCTTTTGATAAACGGGATATTTTTAATTTCTGACCCGATACCCAGACATTTTTTAATAAATTGAAAACTTCCTTAGGCATACCTTCCGGTAAATCTACCAGACTATGGTCATCAAAAATGTTGATGCGCCCGATATACTGACTATCCATACCTGCTTCATTGGCTATCGCACCAACAATGTTCCCGGGCTGTACTTCATGGTTATGCCCTACTTCTATGCGGTATCGATCCATGCCTTCTTCGGGCGGCGATTCTTTTCTTGCCGGGCGCTCACTTTGTTTAGATGAACGCTTATTACGTTGCGGACGATTATCGCTATCCCAGTCTTCTCTGCTTCGTTTTTGACTGGCTTTGGATTTGGGTTTGTTCTGCAACAGGAATGGGGTATCACCCTGTAACATTTGAGCAATCGCCGCAGCAATCTCTTCTGCAGGCACGTTATGCTCCTGCTGGTATTGCTCAATCATCTGCGCAAATAAACCCAGGTCTTCACTCGCAAGCGTATCAGTAATGCGCTGTTTAAATTTGGCAACGCGCTTGTCATTAATGAACTCGGTGGAAGGCAACTCCATGAGTTCAATTTTCTTGCGAGTAGCTCTTTCGATAGCTGCTAACATGCGTTTTTCTCGCGGTGCAACAAACAAAATCGCATCACCTTTTCTTCCTGCACGTCCGGTACGTCCAATTCGATGTACATAAGTTTCTGTGTCATACGGCACATCATAATTAACCACGTGGCTAATACGCTCTACATCAAGCCCTCGTGCTGCAACATCGGTAGCAACAAGAATATCCAGTTTGCCTTTTTTTAATTGTTGAATAGTTCGTTCGCGCTGGTTCTGTGCAATATCACCGTTGAGCGCTGATGCAGCGTAACCGCGAGCTTCGAGTTTACCGGCAAGCTCAACCGTTGAGTTTTTGGTGCGCACGAAAATAAGAATGGCATCAAAAGATTCGGCCTCAAGAATACGCGTTAAGGCATCCAGCTTATGCAAACCACTCACCGGCCAGAAACGTTGGCGAATCGTTTCAACCGTGACGGTTTTATTCTTGATGGTAATTTGTTCAGGCTCGTTTAAATATTTTGTCGCAATACGACGAATCTGTTGCGGCATGGTGGCCGAGAACAAAGCGATCTGCCGGTTATCCGGGGTTTGCTCAAGTATCCATTCAACATCATCAATAAAACCCATACGTAACATTTCATCGGCTTCATCCAGCACCAGCGTGCGAAGCTTAGCCAGTTTCAACGTGCCTCGGCGCATATGATCCATCACTCGTCCTGGCGTACCCACCACTACATGCACGCCACGTTGCAATGCCTTGATCTGGCCCCGATAATCCTGACCACCATAAACAGGCAACACATGGAAACCTTTCATGTGTTTGGCATATTTCTGGAAAGCTTCAGCCACCTGGATAGCCAGCTCACGCGTTGGCGCCAGCACTAAAAGCTGCGGATCTTTTTGTTTTAAATCGAGATTGGATATCAACGGCAAAGCAAACGCTGCTGTCTTACCGGTACCGGTTTGCGCCTGGCCGATAATATCTTTGCCTGCCAGCAACAGGGGAATGGCTTCCGCCTGAATCGGGGACGGAGTTTCGTATCCCACGTCATCCAGCGCTTTGAGAAGAGCTTTATTCAGCGCCAGTTGATTGAATGCAGTTATCTTGTCGCCGGTCATGTGAATACCTGAAAATGAGTGAATTATAAATGATCTGGCCAGTGCAAGCGGGATAATACCACCATCATCCTTATCACATTGTTATATCCGGTCTATTGTAGCTGTAACTTTCACCACAACCAGGCAGCGCCACGCACACCTGATGAATCGCCAAATTTTGGCATCAGCAAGCGAGTACTGACATGGTCTGAGAAGATATAATCACGCCACAGTCCGGGCACATTTTTGTACAGGCGTTTTATATTGCCCATACCACCACCCAGAACAATCACATCGGGGTCCAGTATATTAATGACGTGCGCCAGACCTCTAGCCATTCTGTCTTCGTAGCGCTGCAAGGTTGCTTCGGCTTCTTCATCACCAAAGCCGGCTTTACTGACTATGTTTTCCGGGTCCAGAGTCACATTGGCGTATAACTCATGGTCGCGAACCATGCCGGGGCCGGATAAAAAAGTTTCGATACAACCGAATTTTCCGCAATAACATTCCGCTCCGGGCAATTCCACTTCCCGGGGCCACGGCAATGGATTGTGCCCCCACTCACCGGCGATGGCGTTCGGCCCGGTCAGTACCTGTTTATTAACCACAATGCCTGCGCCGGTACCTGTGCCAACAATAACGCCAAAAACAACCGAAGCCTCTTTTGCTACACCGTCAGTGGCTTCTGATAATGCAAAACAGTTTGCATCATTCGTCATTCTTACTTCACGTTGCAGCAACACTTCAAGGTCTTCGTGGACGGCTTTGCCATTCATGCAAACAGAGTTGGAGTTTTTCAATAAACCCGTGGCAGGTGAAATCGCACCGGGCGTACAAATACCCACACTACCTGTTTCACCGGTTTCAGCTTCCAGTTGTTCAACCAGTTGCTTTATGGATTGCAATGTACCCTGGTAGTCACCTGCAGGTGTGGCGATGCGTTGGCGTGTTAATTCATCACCGCTCTCGTCAAGCGCGATGCCTTCTATTTTTGTGCCGCCGAGGTCTATGCCGAGACGCATGGAGGGCTCAGTGAAAAATGAAAAGTGAAAAGTGAAAAGTGAAAAATTAAGGTCATAAACGTAAAGCGCCTCTTCTTAAGATCATACCAACCAGAAAATAGTTTTTCACTTTTCACTTTTCACTTTTCATTTTTCACTTTTCACTTTTCACTTTTCACTTTTCACTTTTCACTTTTTTTGACCGCCAATAAGTTTCCTCTTCACCCATCTGCCGGGTAATAGCTCTCGCCATAACAAACAACAAATCCGAAAGCCGGTTAACGTAGGCAAGTAACTCGGGATTAATCGATTGCTCGCGATTTGCTGTCACCAGTTGCCTTTCAGCACGACGGCAGACTGATCTGGCCAAATGGCACACAGCGGCGGCTTCGCCACCGCCCGGTAAAATAAACTCTTTAAGCGGCGGCAAGTCATCATTCATTTGATCCAGCCGTTCTTCTAACCAGTTAATTGAGGATTGCCTGATTAGCTTTTGCGATGAACTGAGCTCACCGCCGACATTAAACAAGTCGTTTTGAATCACTTTAATATCCGATGTGATATTGCCCTGAGTTTTGCTCGCCAGAAGTCCCAGCAAGCTATTCAACTCATCAATGTCGCCTATGGCGTGTATTAAAGCATTGTCCTTTGCAATACGAGTGCCGCCGCTCAATCCGGTCTCACCCTGGTCGCCTGTGCGTGTATAAATTTTTGTTAGTCGATTGCCCATATTGATTTTTGTTGGTGCCTGCATTTATGTGATATTGACCTCGCGCGCTATCGCCATTATAGTCCGCACACACTACTGGTGCCTGCTGTTTTTCAGCAGGTTAAACGGGAAGTCAGTGAACAGGCAACTGTATTCTGACGCTGCCCCCGCAACGGTGATTGAGTGTAGATGTATTGTTGACCACTGTGTTTGATGTTTGAACATGGGAAGGTAATACATTCGCCAGCAATGGCACTCATAAGCCCGGAGACCGGCCCGTAGCTAACACTTAAACTTTAATGTTGCACGGGGCGTGCACAGGAGCAAACTATGAAAACGCCTAACACCGTTGCCATTCTGGCAGCACTATCTTTACACTATTCCCTTTCTGCCCAGGCAGAAACTCAACTACATCCCGTTGTAACGGCTTCGCGCATTGCGCAGACGGCGGATCAAACGCTAACCGCGGTTACGGTTATCACTGACGAAGATATCAAAAAAAGCCAGAACCAGTCAGTGGCTGAAATACTTCGGGACCGCGTACCGGGTATGGATTTTCTAACCACAGGCGGCACTGGTCATCAAACCAGCGTTTTCCTGCGAGGCACTAACTCGGACCACGTGCTGTTTTTAATTGATGGCAATATTGTTGGCTCAGCCACCACGGGCGCTGCCGCCATAGAACTAATTCCACTCGAACAAATTGATCGTATTGAAATCATACGCGGGCCACGCTCTTCTCTTTATGGCTCCAATGCTATTGGTGGTGTAATACAGGTGTTCACCAAATCCGGAACTGACCAGCAAAGTGCCTCGGTGACTTACGGATCACGCAGCACGCGTGCAGCATCGGCAAACCTGGGCATCAACAGCGACCGCACTCAACTCAATGTTTCCGCTAATCATTATAAAACCGACGGCTTCAATGTCACCAACGATAACGAAGATGATGATGACGGTTACACTAATAACTCTGCAAACATTAACTTCAAGCACAGCATAGACAGCCATTCAAATATCAGTGCGCAGTTTTTTAGAGCTGAAGGCGAAACCGAATTTGACAGCAACAGTTTTGATAACGTATCTGATTCTATACAGCAAAATTATTCTTTAGGTTTCGATACCCGTTTTTCTGACGAGTGGCGCAGCAGTGTGAATATCGGGCAAAGCAAAGACCGACTTGAAACCGACCTCTACCTGGAAGATTTTTTTAATCCCGGTGTTTTCACCTTCTCACCCACCCTGTTCGAAACCAAACGTGACCAGGCGCGCTGGCAAAACGAGGTTTTATTTAGTGAAATCGGTCAGGCCACTTTCGGTGTTGACTACTTTAATGACAAAGTAGACAGCTCAACGGACTATGCTGAAACAGAGAGAGACAACAAAGCGATTTACGCGTTGATTCAGGATAAGTTTGCATCTGGCCTGTTACAGGTATCGGCACGCGTTGATGATAATGAAGCCTTTGGTTCACACAAAACCGGCAACGTCGCCTGGTCGTATAACATCACCGGTGACCTGTTAGTCAATGTATCCTACGGCACAGCATTCGTTGCACCCTCTTTCAACGACTTATACTTTGTTGGTGTGTTTTTTACCGGCAACCCCGATCTTGATCCTGAAACCTCAAGCTCAACAGAACTGGGGTTTACGGGTAACCACACATGGGGAGATTGGGACTTTCGTACTTACCGCACAGAAATTGAAAACCTGATTGTATTAAATAATTCGTTCACTTCAGTAGAAAATGCCGATGAAGCCGTTATCAACGGCGCTGAATTTGAAATATCCGGCGATGTTGCGGGGGGTTGGAAAAGCAACTTAAATGTCAGCGTGATAGACCCTGTCAACAAAAGCACTAACACGATATTACAGGGGCGTGCCAAACGCACACTGAAAATAAATATTGCGCAAATTTTTGGTGGTCATCAGGTAAGCGCGAATGTGCTTGCACAAAGCCCACGCTTTGCCAACGCTTCCAATAGCATTGAATTACCAGGTTATGGCATTCTCAATCTAATGGTGGAAAAACCCATCGACAAGCACTGGTCACTTCAAACCCGTCTCGACAATGTACTGGATAAAGACTACACCACGTCCATCGATTTTTTCGGCAACACCACGAACAACACGCCCATTTCATTTTTCGTGACGCTTAATTACCTGAACTAAATTTCACCGGGCAGACATGTCTGCCCGGTGAAGCCCACGAAAGCGCGCTATTACTTTTTGGTAATCAGCCCCTTTTCTGCCAGATTTTTAATAACCAGACCGACCAGTTCATCCACCACTTCCAGTGCCGTGTCAGGTGCGAACGTTCTTGAATGTGTCGACCAGACAAGTTTTTCGCTCGAAACTTCATACAGGTTTGTTTCGAGCGTGACTACATCATGCTGGGTGTAATAACCGGGTTCATACACGTAACCATAAACATGTGGATAATAGCCATACATGTTGTTGTAATAGCCCCGATTTGCTCGGTAATTCATGCTCTGGTGGTAAGTGGTCACTTTTTCAATATCGACCATATGCGTGACAATAACAGCATCGATATTCCCGCCTTTGATAGCGGCGGTTACCGTGTCACGACTAATCTCAATTCCTTTTGGAAGAATGACGTAACTAACCGCACTCTCTACCCCTGCTGCCGTTAACTGTTTGGTGAACACCTCTTCAAACAAGCGTCGGTTATGCTTTTTATCGGAAATGCCAATAATCAGGATATGGTTAAAAGATTGGCCGACGCGCGTCTCATCCATCCAGCTTGAGGTGAGTTTGGTCTGCGCACACGATGCCAGGACGAACAGACCGGCCGCTGCCAGAATAATGCGTTGAAACCATTTTACTGAGCCGGTGCTGCCTCTACTCATGCTGTCGTTTCCTGATAAATATCTGTCATTGAAGCTCAATGTTACATGCATATACAGCCGTTAATCAATTTATGACCACTAACCGGGTACGCCTGCTGAACCAATCGTTTTTCTACGCCTCTAAGTTAGCGGTTTTAGATTTGAGGCCAAACCAGTACAATACAGCTCAAAAATTTACGACAGAGTTTTATGAACAACCAAGAAGCTATTCTCACCCTCAAAAAACACGTTAGTTCTCATATTATTGGCCAGGAAGTGCTGGTCGACCGGCTGCTCATTGCCTTGCTGGCAGATGGCCATTTACTGGTCGAAGGCGCGCCCGGACTGGCTAAAACCAAGGCCATCAAGGTGCTCAGTGATGGCATTGAGAGCGACTTCCATCGTATCCAGTTCACCCCGGATCTGTTGCCGGCTGACCTCACCGGCACCGAGGTGTACCGCCCGCAGGACGGCTCTTTTGTGTTCCAGCAGGGCCCGCTGTTTCACAACCTGGTGCTCGCCGATGAAATAAACCGTGCCCCCGCCAAGGTTCAGTCGGCGCTGCTCGAAGCCATGGCAGAGCGGCAAATCACCGTCGGCAAAACCACCTATAAGCTGCCGCCGTTATTTATGGTGATGGCGACGCAAAACCCGATTGAGCAGGAAGGCACCTATCCCCTGCCCGAAGCCCAGCTCGACCGTTTTCTGATGCACGTCAGCATCGGTTATCCGAATGCGGCCGCCGAAAAACAGATTCTTGCGCTGGCGCGTGACGAAGCACTGAGCGGCAACGCCCAGTCCACCAAAGCCAATATCACCATCAGCCAGCAAAGTATTTTTGATGCTCGCAATGAAGTCCTCGGCATCTACATGGCCGACAACCTGCAGGAATATTTGCTGCAGATGGTACTGGCCACGCGTAACCCCGCTGCCTACGGTGACGACCTCGCTAACTGGTCACTCTACGGTGCCAGCCCGCGCGCCACCATTGCACTGGATCGCTGCGCCCGCGCCCACGCCTGGCTGGCAGGACGTGATTATGTCGATCCGGATGACATTCAGTCAATTGCTTACGACGTACTTCGCCACCGCATTATTCTCAGTTACGAGGCTGAAGCCGAAGGTGTTACGCCGGATACCTTTATTAAGGAATTGATTAATCGTATTGCTGTTCCTTAAAAAAACAACCGTCCACTGATGAACATAAACAAACCCCTTTGCCGCGAAAGACGCAAAGAGCGCGAAAAAAGCTTTTTGTTTTAAAAACATTTGCGCCCTTTGCGTCTTTCGCGGCAAAAAATGGTTTTTTTCATCTTTAAACTAACTAACAACATGAGCAACAACGACAAAAAAACCGATGGCATCACCTGGATCAGTCCGCAATCACTGATTCAATGCCGGCTTGATGCCGCCAAACTTCCGTTAAACAAGGGCAAGATTCATGCGCGCCAGGGTGGCGCTTATTTGTCGTCATTCAAAGGCCGTGGCATGGAGTTTGATGAAAGTCGAATTTATTTGCCGGGCGATGACATTCGTAGCATGGACTGGAAAGTAACAGCACGTACCGGTGAAGCACATACCAAGGTTTTTCGTGAAGAACGGGAGCGCCCGGTGTTGCTCTGGCTTGATTTGAATCCTTCCATGTTTTTTGCCACTCGCGGTGCCTTTAAATCTGTGGTTGCTACCAAAGCCGCGGCTTTACTGGCGTGGAGCACAACAGCCAACAACGACCGACTCGGTGCGCTGGTTTTTTCCGGCAACACGCATCTGGAAATCCGGCCCAAACGTGGCAAAAGCGGCGCTCTCGATTTTATTCGACGCACCTGTAATCACCCTGCCTGGAAACATAAGCACGCAACACCACAGGTACGTGATATGGCCTTGTCTCTGTCACGCCTGCGCAAAGTAGCAAAACCCGGCAGCCTGCTTTTCCTGCTGAGCGACTTTAGAGAAATAGATGAGCAGGCAAAATCACACCTGATCAATATTTCAAAACATAACGATATTGTTATGGTCAACATATATGACCCGATTGAAACCATGTTGCCTTCCTCAGGAAGCTACAGGGTAAGTGACGGCATCAACGAAACGCCTTTACACGTAAACAATAAAAACCTTCGAAAAACTTATCATCAACGTTTTTTGCAACGTCAGGAAGAACTGCGCAAACTCTGCCAGCAACAGCGTATGCATTTGATGTCAATTTCTACGCAGGACGATGTATTACAAAGCCTGCAACAAGGACTTGGTATTCACGTCAGCAAAAACACCCAGTTCAGATCCGCTTTGTAAAATCGATAGCAATGCCAGACGCTCCCTTACAAGACAACTCGCTTACACTGCGCGACATTCATCTACCCGATGCTATTTCATGGTGGCCTCCAGCACCGGGATGGTGGATAGTGTTAATTATTCTTGGGCTTGGCTTTGCCTTCTTTTTTTTCTGGCAAAAATACCAGCGCAGTTTGCGCATTAAAAAAGCCGCACTGGCCGAGTTTGAAAACATTCGCACAAGTTACCAAAATGATGCAAACCCGGCGTTACTGGCGCGTTCGATTTCAACCTTGTTACGCAGAATCTGCCTTAGTTATTACCCCCATACCAACGTACCCGGCATGACAGGAAAACAGTGGCTCAGTTATCTGGATAACACCGCCAATACAAAAGGTTTCCAGACTGACAGCGGTAATATATTAGCCACCGCACCTTATTTGCCAGAACACGAGTGTCCGAATTTTGATGCAGAAGCATTACTTGCATTAAGCGAAACATGGATACAGGCCCAACCCAAAAAGGAGATGCAACAATGATGCATTTTCTCTGGCCCTGGGTTTTTGCGCTGCTACCACTTCCCTGGTTATTGCGCCTGCTCCTGCCAAGAGCCGCTGATGGCAATGAAGCCGCGTTACGCGTTCCCTATTTAAAGGACTTTGTACTACAGACAACATCCACAGAAAAAACCCGGGCCTCATCCTTTTACCGCTGGCCCCTGTTCATCTACACGCTGGCGTGGGTCAGTCTGCTTGCAGCAACAGCCAGACCGCAATGGATTGGTGATGCGATTGAACTACCTGTCAGTGGCCGTGACCTGATTTTGGCCGTTGATTTATCCAGTAGCATGGAACGAAATTTCAATCATAACTTCCGCAGCGTTACAAAACTGCAGGCTACCAAAGTTGTTGCTGGAAACTTTATAGAAAAACGTGTTGGCGATCGTATCGGCTTAATTCTTTTTGGTGACCAGGCCTATGTACAGGTACCGTTAACTTTCGACCGGTCTACTGTGCGCACGCTGCTGGTCGAAGCATTTATCAACCTTGCCGGAAATGCAACAGCGATTGGCGATGCGATTGGACTTGCTGTTAAAAGATTACCTGCAACCGGCGGCACCGACAGGGTACTTATACTGTTGACCGATGGCGTAAATAACGCAGGCGTAATCAAACCCCGAAAAGCCGCAGAACTGGCTGCAAAAAAAGGCCTGAAAATTTATACCATCGGCATTGGTAACCAACGCAGTCGCGACTTAAACGAGAAAACACTCAAAACCGTGGCTGAAATCACAGGCGGCCGATACTTCCGCGCGCACAACATTGAAGAACTGGAAGAAATTTATCAACTACTGGACGAACTCGAACCGGTTGAAAGAGATACACAAAGCTATCGACCGACCTGGTCATTGTTTTACTGGCCACTGGCTGTCGCAATCGCACTTTCCAGCATCCTGGGACTGGCACGCTGGCGAGGCTTAAGTACGTGATCGAGCAACTTCAATTTATTCGTGCCGACTGGTTTTACGCGTTTATTCCGCTGGTGATTTTTATCATGCTCATGTTTCGCAGAAATGGCAGCAGCATTGGCTGGAAATCTGTATGTGATGCCCATTTATTGCCACACGTACTGACGAAGGCAACAGGCAAGTCGAGTCGCTTCCCTCTATTACTCATCACCATTGCAGCCAGCCTTACCGCAACCGGTTTTTCGCGAACAATCCGCGCTGGTCATTATCATGGATCTCTCGCAATCGATGGACGCCACCGATCTTCGGCCTTCTCGACTGGAGCGCGCCAAACTAAAACTGCTGGATATACTAAAAGCCCGCAAAGGCGGACAAACCGCTTTAATCGTTTATGCCTCGAGCGCCTTTGTGGTGACCCCGCTCACCGACGATACCAACACCATTGCCAATCTTGTACCCACACTTAAAACCGAGCTTATGCCAGCACAGGGCAGCCGTGCTTACATCGCTATTAACAAAGCCGGTGAACTCCTGCAACAGGCAGGCGCAACTCATGGCGACACCTTATTAATAACGGATGGTCTTTCCAGCAAAGATAATGCCGCGATTGAGGCTCTTAAGCAGCAGAATCATCGACTTTCTATTCTTGGCGTTGGCACTACCGAAGGTGGCCCGGTGCCATTGAGTGGCGGTTTTTTGAAAGACGCCAAAGGTGCCATTGTGATTCCTAAATTACGTCCACAACAATTACAGAAAGCAGCCCTGAAAGGTGGCGGTCTGTTCGTCAGCATGCAGGCCGATGATTCAGACATAGAACGACTGGACAACTTGTTTACAATAAAGCGGGTAAAACCGGAATCGGAAACGCCAACGCTGGGTGAACTGCAACTCACCGCAGATATCTGGCAGGAAGAAGGCCCCTGGTTATTGTTACTGGTGTTACCTTTTGCAGCACTGTGGTCACGCAAGGGCTGGTTATTATGTCTGCCGGTTATTGCAACGGTTCTGACTTTGGCACTACCGGAACCCTCTTATGCTTTTGAGCTGGACAATTTGTGGCGCAGCAACGATCAGAAAGCCATGCAACTTTTTAATGCCGGCGATGCAAAAAAGGCCGCCGAACAGTTCAACGACAATCGTTGGAAATCTTCTGCACATTATCGTGCGGGTGATTACGAAAAAGCCCTGGACAGTCTGAGTGAACCCGCGAACAGCGATGATTTTTACAACCAGGCCAATGCACTGGCTCAACTGGGACGTTACCCGGAAGCCGTCAAAGCCTACGACGAAGCACTCGAACTGGATGCTAATAACAAAGATGCCAGTTACAACCGCGAACTGGTAAAAAAAGCCATGCAAAACAAACAAAACGACCAACAGCAAAAAGGGCAATCAGGAGACGAACAACAAGACCAACAGGAATCTGACGACAATAGCGAGTCATCGGACTCCAGTGGGCAGCAACAGGATCAACCACAAAAAGATGCCGACTCAGAAGAAAAAAACAGCGATGCCGAACAGCAGCAGGCACAACAGGAATCTTCTCCTTCACCCGACAAACAGGAACAAAATAACGAAGACGAAGCAAAACAGGCCTTGCAAGATGCTCAACAACAGGAACAAGCTTCTGAAGAACAGGATGCAGACGAGCAACAGAACGAAGAATCTTTAAGCATGAATGAAATCAGCGAAAACGAAGCCTTTGATGAAGACCAACAGGCGACCGAGCAATGGTTAAAAAGAATTCCTGATGATCCGGGTCAGTTATTGCGTCGCAAGTTTCAATATCAATACAAACGTATGCCCAACCAGGTGGCTGATGAACAGCCCTGGTAACAATTTGAACAAGAAAGATCATGCTGGTATCAGACATGTAGGGCGGGCACTGTCCGCCAATATCTCTGTTTTGACAAATGGTGGGCAATGCCCACCCTACGCGACTGGCAAAAAATTAAACAATATATACTCGAAAGCCTTATGAACCATAAAACAATTTTCCTGTTCAGCACACTTTGCTTACTGCTTTTTTCATACTCAGCACAAGCAGCAAACATCACGGCATCACTGGACAGAAACCCCGCCATGCTGGACGAGTCTTTCCGCCTGGTACTGGAAGCTAACGACTCTGTTGATGATGACCCGGATTTCAGTGTACTGGAAAAAGACTTTGAAATTGTGAGCCAGAGCCAAACCACCAATATGACTTTTGTAAACGGCTCACTCAACAGAAAAGGCGTCTGGAACCTGACGCTTATCGCTAAAAGATCGGGAATAATTACCATTCCTTCGATACCTTTTGGTAAAGACCGTAGCCCGGCTTTACGAATTACCATCAAACAAGCCACCTCCAAAGCCAACCCATCGACCGGTGGCAGTGAAATCTATGTTGAAGTTGAAACCGACCAGAAAAGCGCGTGGGTGCAGTCACAGGTCATTTACACGGTACGTTTGTTCAGTCGTTTATCGATGAGCAATCTCAGGCACAGCGAACTCACTACCAGCGACGCTGATGCCATCATTGAACAACTAGGCAAAGCAACGACTTACGAAGCCTTCAGAGGCGGCATGCGTTTTGCCGTGCGCGAACTGCGTTTTGCTGTTTATCCACAACACAGTGGCAAACTCACTTTCTCGCCCATGATGTTTGAAGGGCGTGTGAATCGAAATAACTCGCAGTCAATTTTTGATCAGTTCATGAATACCGGCACACTGAAACGCCTGCGTTCAAAAAGCCTTAGCATTAATATCAAGGCAAAACCTGCCAACATTAAAACTCGTGACTGGTTACCTGCCAGCAAATTATCACTGCTTGAAGAGTGGTCTGAAGATGTGCAACAACTTCAGGCGGGTGAACCCGTCACCCGCACTATCACGATTCTTGCGGAAGGGCCGTTGGCCACCAACTTACCGGATTTAAAACTGACTGACAGCCCGGGTCTGAAACAATACCCCGACAAACCCATGCTCGAAAACAGAGTAGCGGATAGCGGCGTTGCCAGCACCAAACGCATCAAGGTCGCGTTGATTCCAACCAGGGCGGGTAACTTCAAACTACCTGCCGTCTCACTCGCCTGGTGGAATACTAAAACCGGCAAACGTGAAGTCGCCCGTTTACCCGAAGTAGTTCTCAATGTAACCGGTACGGCCAACGCGGTCGCAAATCCACCGCCCGTTATTACACCTGAGCAGACTGATAGTGCTGCCGAAGGTCTTATAAAAGAAATTCCGGCAGCATCGGAGTTATTTATTAATGCCATTTACTGGCCATGGCTGAGCCTGGCTTTGGCCATCGGCTGGTTAATCACCCTGATTGCCCTCTTACGCAAAGATAAACGCAGGCCAAAAGCACCACCTAAGCCAACGCCTGCATTAGCACCTCTCGAAAAAGCTGTTTATAAATACTGCTCAAAAAATAACGCAGCCCGGACGAAGGACGCCTTACTCGAATGGGCAAAAGCACGCTGGCCAGAAACAACCATCACCAGCCTGATGGATATCACCGAACGATCCAATCCTGAACTGGGCGAACAATTGCAGGTGTTAAATACAATACTCTATGGTTCCGATCATGAACAATGGAACGGCGAAAAACTCGGCAAAGCTTTTAAAACCTTCCGCAAAGAAAAAAATCGTAAACAGCACAATCGTTCAGACAACGCTTTACAACCACTGTATAAAGCACCGTGAATAAAATATCCACGTTCTAAATTAGCGATCATCTTGTGCCTTCCAGCCTGATATTGTTCGCACTCGATAGTTGTTTTTTTGAACCACAGAGGTCACAGAGGTACACAGAGGTTTTTTTATTTTGTGCGAAGCACAAATCAATAGTCGGCTTTTCTCTGTGCACCTCTGTGACCTCTGTGGTTCAAAATAGTCTTTAAAAATGAATAAACGGAGCATAAATCCGTCTCTCACGCATATACCTCGATACAACTATCTTGGTACTATCTGCATAACAAACCATTAATTGAGGTGCAACCATGACCTTTGAATCTTTCCCGGAAGGCCTGTCTTTTTTCCTGTGGGCCACACTCTTTCTTTCTGTCGTGCTCGGCGTTGTTGTTAACAAAACCAACTTCTGCACCATGGGCGCAATCTCGGACATGGTTAACATGAGTGATTACGGACGTTTCCGCGCATGGTTACTGGCTATCGCAATCGCCATTCTTGGCGCAAGTATTCTGGAATACCTGGGCATGATCGACATTACTTCAAGCTTTCCGCCTTATCGTGCCGGACAACTAATCATCGTTGAAAACCTGCTGGGTGGTTTTTTATTCGGCATCGGCATGACATTCGCCAGCGGCTGCGGTAACAAAACCCTGATTCGTATCGGGGGTGGCAATCTTAAATCCATTTTCGTGTTTGCCGTTATTGCTATCATCGCTTATTACATGGTGTACCCGCTGCCCGGCACTGATAAAACCCTGTTCAGCATTTTATTCATTGACTGGATCAGGCCAATGTCAATCAGCCTTGACGGCCATCAGGACATAGGTGCATTGATTAGTCCTGACGATTCAACCATCACTCGACTGGTCGCGGGTCTAGTAGCAGGCATTGTTCTGTTGTTTTTTATATTTAAATCTGTGGACTTCAGATCGAGCAAGGACAATGTACTCAGCGGTTTTGTTGTCGGTCTGGTGATCCTGGGTGCATGGTATCTAAGCAGTAATATTGTCATCAATGCCGATGAATCACTCTATTCACTTGGTGATTATTACGAAGAATGGGACATGCTGGCTGATGACGATGAGGGCAAACCAGCGGAGCGCCGCACGTTGAGTTCGCAATCTTTTACCTTCATCAACCCTATCGGCCAAACCTACGGTTACATTACGTCGGGGCTGGATAAAGCCCTGCTTACCTTCGGACTAATTTCCGTGTTCGGCGTCATCCTGGGTTCCTTCCTCTGGTCGCTTGTCAGCAAATCATTCCGTATCGAGTGGTTTTTTGACATGAAAGATTTTGCCACGCATTTAGTCGGTGCCATTCTTATGGGATTCGGTGGCGTACTTGCACTCGGCTGCACGGTGGGTCAGGGCATTACCGGCGTATCCACCCTGGCCGTCGGCTCCATCGCCGCCCTGCTGGCGATTATTTTTGGCAGCGCGCTCACCATGAAAATGCAGTACTACAAACTGATCTACGAAGACGAAGCCAGCTTTTCAAAAACCCTGATTACCTCACTGGTTGATATGAAAATGTTGCCCTCCTTCATGCGCAAACTGGATGCTGTGTAACCATATTAACTATTTTTTGAACCACAGAGGACACGGAGGTCCACAGAGAAAAGCCATTCATTGATTTGTGCTTCGCACAAATAAAAAAAACCTCTGTGCACCTCTGTGTCCTCTGTGGTAAAAAATAATCTTTTTCAGGCGTAGTCGATATATATGCGTCTATACTTTGTGGCGAAGTATTTATAGCAGGGCGCAATGGCAAACAAACAATTCTGGCAGGCAGGCTGGTTTCCCGGACTACTTGTTACTACTTTATTCCTGATACTGGGCTGGACCGGCTTTATGTCCACGCTCGAGTGGAAAGCCTATGGGCTCGGCACCCGGCTCTCACCCAGCCCCGAATCAAAAAACAATCTGCAAATTATTGCCATTGACCAGGCATCGCTGGAGCAACTTGGATCATGGCCGTGGCCGCGCAGCTACCTCGGCGTTGTCATCAAACAACTTAACGACAGCGGCGCCAGAGTGGTTGGACTCGAATTGCCGCTGCACACATCACAAAGCGAATTTGGTGTGCGCCGTCTCGACACCATGCGTGATACCTACGAAGGTCGATACCAGCAAACCGTCAAAGACATCCTGTTCCTTGCGCGACAACGGCTCGATACTGATGGTGCGCTCGCTGCCAGCCTGAAAAAATCCGACAATACCGTGCTGGCAATTAGCTACGGCCTGGGTAGCGAAATCAGCAAAGGCTCATCGTCCAAACGTCTTAAAATTCTGCAATCTTTTGCCTTTACTGATTTCCCTTCAACACCGGATAGCTGGCAATCGTACGCACCCAGTGTGCTTAATGCGGGCATACCAGAAACAAAACAGGCGCTGGCTCCAATTAAACTGTTAGCAAAACACTCTGACGCCGGCATGCTGGATGAATCCAACACCGGCAGAAGCCACCTGGTCACACCACTGGTGCTGAAATACGCTGACCATTATTACCCTGCTTTCAGCCTGATGTTTGCTGCCCGCAGCCTGAAGCTGAAAACAGCGGATATCCACATCGAACCGGGAAAAAATATTTCCATCGGTGACATCAAACTCGACACCGATCCCTCATACCGGATGTATCCACGCTTATACCCCAGCACAAATAATAAACCGGCATTTCAGGTTCATTCCTTTCACGAGATCTATGAAAACAAGATCAATACTGCGGCATTTAATGGCAAAGATGTTTTGATCGGTATTACCGCACCCGCACTGGTAGATCCCGTCACGATTGCCGGCGGCGACGCGATGTTACCGGTGATACTCACGGCTCATCAGATAAGCAACCTGTTACATAATGATGCCTACAGGGTTCCCGACTGGGCACTACTTGCGCAACTATGCGCGCTACTCGCTGTTGCGATTTACCTGATTTTTTTATTGCCGAGGTTCGGATTCTGGGTTGGCCTGATGACTAGCCTGCTAATGTTGTTTGTTATCGTTAATCTGCATTTCGGGTTAATGGCGGTTAAAAACATCTGGCTACCGTTAGCTTTACCAACAATAACCCTGGCCTGTGGTGCCCTGATTGTTGCCGCCAGGCGAAAAATCACTGAAATAGTTCAACGCACACAGACGCACTTACAGGAATCCAATCTCAGCCTGGGTCAAAACCTGCACGCACAGGGACAACTTGATCAGGCTTTTGAAAAATACCGTGAATGCGGCATCAACGAAACACTGCTCGATAAACTCTACAGTCTTGGCCTCGACTATGAACGGCGTCGCCAATTCAACAAAGCTGAATACGTGTTTGAATATATTGAACAATACGGCAAAGGCTACCGTGATGCTAAACAACGCATGCAAAAAAATCACGACGTGCAGAACATGGTGGTATTACCAAAAAGCGGTAAACACACATCGGATGGAACGCTAATACTATCTGAAGGTGGCCTACAAAAACCTGTTCTGGGCCGTTACGAAATCGAAAAAGAAATTGGCCGCGGTGCGATGGGCGCTGTTTATCTTGGTAAAGACCCGAGAATCGGCCGCACTGTTGCTATCAAAACCATGGCACTCGCACGAGAATTTGACGAAGATGAACTGGAAGGCGTAAAACAACGCTTCCTGCGCGAAGCCGAAACCGCCGGACGACTAAGCCACCAGAACATTGTGACGATATATGATGTCGGCGAAGAAGACGAGCTTGCTTATATCGCTATGGATTTTCTAAAAGGCCAGGATCTGTCTCACCACAGACTACCCGATAACTTCCTGCCGCTGGAAACGATAATGAACATCGCGATTCAGGTTGCTACTGCACTGGATTTCGCACACAAACATGATGTTGTGCATCGCGATATAAAACCTGCCAATATTATTTATGACGAGTCCTCTAAAACAGCTAAAGTCACGGATTTTGGTGTTGCCTGCCTAACCAGCTCAAGCAAAACAAAAACCGGCACCATGCTGGGCAGCCCGGCCTATATGTCACCTGAACAGGCCCGCGCCGAGAAAGTGACAGGTAGTTCCGACCTGTTCTCGCTCGGCACTACGCTATATCAGTTAACCACTGGAAAACTCCCCTTCAACGCAGATACCGTTGCCGGCGTCACACATATGATCTGCAATGAAAAGCATGTGGATGCGAAAAGCATACGCAATGACATTCCGGCATGTTTAAACCGGGTTATTAATAAAGCGCTGAAAAAAAATAAAGACGATCGCTATAAAAATGGCGCGCAAATGGCAAAAGCATTACGCCAGTGTCTTAAATCGCAATAGACAAACCTGTCCTGGCATGTCATCTCGAACGAACGTGAGAGATCCCCAAACGTTAGGAGATCTCTCACATTCGTTCGAGATGACATAAAAATTAAACTCTCATTAATCCTTTGTAAACAAACCTGAATAATGCGAATATTTCCCCAGGGCAGTACGTCTAACACCTGTCTCCCAATCAAGAGGAATCGCTAAATGTCCCGATTTACACTTTTAGTATTGCTAATTATCATCTTACCCGGGCATGACGCATTAGCTGAAAACAATGCACCCTGGGGCGATGCCAAACAAATCGAAACTGAATATAAACCTCAAAAAGTGGTTTATGATGTCCATGTTAAAACAGCGGGGGCAGTTAAAAGCGTGTTAGACCGTGCAAGCTATTTAAGCACCATTACCGGTGCTGATCCATTTGATCAATCCATCGTGCTTGTATTACACGGCCCTGAACTGAGTTTTTTCGCAAAAAAGAATTATCAAAAACACAAAGAGCTAATGCACCGTGCGCAGAGCCTGGTAGAGAGCGATGTTATAATTATCAGAATGTGTAAAATTGCAGCCCAGAGCCTGGGCTTTTTAGCGAAAGATATTCACGGTTTTGTCGAAATAATACCCATGGGTGACGCTGAAATTATTCGCCTGCAATACGAGGAAAATCATGCATACATGCAATAAATTTTTACTCTTGCTGGCAGCTTTTGCTGTGCACTGCTCAGCCGTTGCTCAATCGCCGGAAAAATACGCTGCCACCTCAGTCGAAATGAAGGCAACAAAAGTATCCGAACACGTTTATTACGTCGAGGGCAGGCCGGGTATTGCCACTGATAACGAAGGTTTTATCTCCAATGCCGGTTTCATCGTCACCGGTGATGGCGTGGTGATATTTGATGCACTGGGCACACCCTCACTCGCGGCAAAACTTGTCGAAATAATTCGTCAAACCACGGACCAACCCATCAAGCGCGTCATTACCAGTCATTATCATGCCGACCATATCTATGGCCTGCAGGTGTTCGAAGAACTGGGCGCCAAAATCTATGCGCCGCAGGGCGCACAAAAATATATTCAATCAGATGTGGCTAAAGAACGGCTGGAAGAACGACAGTTCTCGCTCGACCCCTGGGTAAATGACAAAACCTATCTGGTATTGCCCGACATTACTGTTTCCCGCTCCAACCATTTCAAGCTTGGCGACCTGACATTTACTATTAACTATCTCGGTAAAGCCCACTCAGATGGTGACCTGACCCTGTTAGTCGAGCCTGATCGCGTACTCTTCTCAGGTGACATTATTTTCGAGGGTCGAGTACCTTATGTCGGCAATGCTGATTCAAAAATCTGGCTGGAAACGTTAACCAAACTCGAAACCGGCGGACTCACTGCCTTAATCCCCGGGCACGGCAGCTACTCAAAAAACCCCGCATCAACCATTTCACAGACCCGACGCTACCTTGCCTACCTGCGCAAAAAAATGGGCGCTGCGGTTGATGACTTCGAAGCTTTCGATGAAGTCTACGCAAAAACAGACTGGTCTGAATTTGAAAAGCTGCCTGCTTTCAAGGAGGCAAATCGCATCAACGCTTACCAGGTTTACCTGGCCATGGAAGCCGAGCTGCTCGAAAAGTAAAACCACCGCCTTGACGGGTGGGGCATAAAAGCAAAAATATTGGTTCAAATCTGGTCTGACAGAACGATGATTGCACCACTAAACTAGCTAAATATTATTATTTGCCACAGAGCGCACAGAGAAAATCGTATTTATTGTATGCAATATCAAGGCACTCGTAGGCGCGGCTTTTAGCCGCACCTACGAGTGCCTGGTAACACTAATTAATGATTTTCTCTGTGCGCTCTGTGACCTCTGTGGCTAAAGGCTATTTTTTATATCACGCTCTTTTGCAATAACTGTCAGATTAAATCTGTCATTCCTGTTGACAAACATCAACAAAACTCAGATGATCAACTCATGACTTTTAACGACCACAAAGCGATTCGATGCATGTTTGTGCTGCCTCTATGGCATCACAAGCGGTGGCCTTTTGCGGGTCTGGATTTCTAGACTCACCACAACAATCGTTTTATCAAAGGCCGCTGATTCAAATCAGCGGCCTTTTTTTTGCACCATTAACAGGAAGATTTAAATGAGCATCCCGGCAGCGTTTATCACCATTGTCTTTATCTGGAGCACCACACCACTGGGCATCAAGTGGAGCAGCGTGGGTGTGGGTTATGAATTTGGTGTCGCAGCACGCATGACCATCGGACTCATTGCCCTGCTCACCGTGGTTAAAGTATGGCGTCTCGCCATGCCCATGGATAAACACGCGCTTAAAGTCTACCTCGCCAGTGGGCTGCCACTATTCATTGCCATGAGCACGGTATACTGGTCAGCACAACATATCCCGTCTGGCTGGATCGCCGTTGTGTTTGGTTTATCACCCCTGTTCACCAGCTTTTTTGCCACAAAAATGCTGGGAGAAAACTCGTTTACCGGCGCTCGCCTGTCAGGCATGGCACTGGGCTTATGTGGACTGGTCATTGTATTTTCAGAAGGCTTCGCTTTATCCAGCATGGCGTTGGCCGGTATCGCTGGCGTTACCTTCGCTGCATTATCCCAATCATTTGGCGCGGTCTGGATAAGAAGCCTGAAACCCAACATGCACGCTATTTCGATAACGACCGGGGGTTTGCTGATTGCCACTCCCCTGTTCATATTGAACTGCGCGATTAATGGCGGCTGGCCGGAATCCATACCCAGCAACACGATGGTGTCTATCGTTTATCTGGCTATACTGGGAACCTCGCTGGGTTTCCCATTGTATTTTTATCTACTGAAAAACATCCAGGCACAACGTGTGGCACTGGTGACATTAATTACCCCGATACTGGCTTTATTGCTGGGTGCCTTTTTGAATGCTGAATTAATCAGCACAAAGGTTTGGGTGGGTACGGCATTTGTGTTGTCCGGATTGACGATATACGAGTACGGGAAATACCTGCCACTACCGGCAAAAATTAAAAAACAGTGGCGTACTCGCTGGAATCAGCGGCCATTTTAGTTGAAGGTAAACAAACTGGTCGTTATCCGCACTGTTAATTAGCCTGCTTTTAACGCAAAGGACGCAGAGGCGCAGAGGACGCAAAGAATATCTGAGTCAGGCTCTAACATGCATAACCGTAGGCCTGCATAAGGGCACGTTGCAGGCAGTTTTTAAAGAACTGCCGGGAACAACAAAGCTTTATCCCGGCCTACTACTATTAATTGCTCTGCTTTTAACGCAGAGAATTATTTTACGCTTAAGTTCTATATACATAACATTAGTTTATGTTTTTCTGCGCCCTCTGCGTCTCTGCGGCCTCTGCGTTTACAGCGAACACCATGAAAGTGCATTCACTCCCCCGAGCCAAGCCTCTGCCTGACCCCCTGTACCAATGCCTGAATATGCCCGGCATTGGCAGCAAAGTCAGCTTTGCCCTTGCGTGAAGTGGAACCTATAGTAAGAGTACTACCCTCGGATTTACCCGGCTTCACCTGAACCACAAGATCATCGCTAAAACCAAAAAGCGGCGTTGTAATCACCACCGATACGACTAAATCATCTTCATCAATTTGCCCGATCCGCCAGCCAAGATCGCTAACAACCCTAATCACCGCATCGAGCAATCTGACAGTATCCACATCAAATACCGGCGTACGCAACTCCGGAAAGGCGTGATTATCAGACGTCGCTGCGGTATGCTGGGTCAGATAAATAGAAAGTCGTTCGGCAAGTCCAGGTGACTCAAAAAAACGGGCTTTATTTTTAATCAATGTAGCACTGATAATAATCACCACCAGTATTAAACCCGTGGAAACAAGCAAAAGTGTTTTCATAATAACGGAGCTCCCAAAACCATGCGTCTGATTGTCAGCCTGATTATAACAAGTGTTTCTTTGGCCGCCTGCTCTAACCTGAGCAAATCGGAACACACCTTGCGTCACAATTACCTGGCTATCACCCAACCCGGCATCCACATGGATGAAGCCGTCATACTGATAAAAAGCCGAATTAAACCGGAAGGCTCACTTTATGTTCGCGAAGGTGTGCCCTGTCGTGATAGAGAAGAACTCCGATTCCAGAAAGGTACGCATTCCATCAAAGTAAATCTCGGCTGGTATTTCTGGGGTGTGGAGAAAACTCCGGTTTATGGCGAGTGGTGTTTTAATGAGGATAAAAAGTTGATGGATATTATTGTCTATAAAAATATCGACGACTCAGCAGGGCAATCAACTACTGAGCGTTCACCCGGGTATTACCAATAACTATCCACAGATAAACACAGATCAGGGCTGATTTTTCCGCCAATAAACGCGAAAGGCCTTATTTTGTCATTCGGGTTAATCAACAATAAATGCAACGATGACAGATGAGATATATTTGCATTTAGCCTGATCAACTGGTTTTTTCTTATTTGTCACCAACCCCCATAATTGTTATGGTTATTTAACAAATATTTTCGTCGCAAAGACGAGTAAATGTAAAAAAGAGAGGGAAAAAAATATGCTTAGTTCTGGTTTTACGGAAAAACTTTGTACGATTTCCAGATTGATGAAAAAAAACGGGGCAGTCCCGCTGGCATTAACCATCATCATGGCTCTAACAATGAATCCGGATACGGTTTACGCAGGCAAT
The DNA here is from genome assembly GCA_003229115.1 of Gammaproteobacteria bacterium. Taxonomy (GTDB): domain Bacteria; phylum Pseudomonadota; class Gammaproteobacteria; order SZUA-229; family SZUA-229; genus SZUA-116. The sequence continues at coordinate 27,441 of QIHT01000093.1, forward strand.
TTCTGGGATAAAATTAAGGATGCGGCTAAAAAAAGCCAACAGCAACAACAGCAACAACAGCAACAACAGCAACAACAGCAGCAACAACAGCAGCAACAACAGCAGACACAACAACAGACACAGCAACAACAACGGAGCTCATCACCACCTCAAAAGACATCTAATGCAAACCTGCCAAAATTTAATGTACGTGGTTTTTATTTAGGTATGCCAATAAACGACGCCCGGGCGGTGTTAAAAAACTATAACCCACGTTCGAAAGCCACAGATATAAATGGTGATATTAGCGGCATTAACGGCGCAAGAATTCGTGGTGTTCAATATCTTAGTGGAATTACTGCTGCTCTTCCCACCAGTGATAATCGGTCAAGCGATTCGCTTACACTCGCCGCAAACACTCCCCAAAACGCAAAAACTGTATTGGGTATCGGACGCGTGGTAGGCCTTGGCAATAATCAGGTATTACTCAGTGATATGAAAGAGCTACTTGTTAAAAAATATGGCAAACCGGTATTTGAGTCACCCAATGATGCGTCAAAAAGAAATCCTTACTATCTATTGTCATGGAGTCTTGATCCAAACGGTAAACCGCAAAAAAATAAATCTGTGGTCGAGCAATGCGGTGGTATAAAAAGGGGCTCATACACAATTGAAACGTATGTAGTAATAAGAGCGGTCAATAATGCAATAGGCACTCAATATACTGACTATCGGCAATGTGGGTTCACCCTTGTTGTTCAAATGTTGATTGGATATACCACCTATAGTAATAATGCCATGGTTCAAACTTATTATACGGTTTTGCATGATGCTAATGAAACACGCAAATCAGTCCGCAAGACAATAGCCTATAGCGATAAGTTAGCAAAACAACTCGATGCAAAGGATATGGAAAAATTACGAGGCGCGAAAAAACCGCAGTTATAGAAAAAACTAAACCGGGCCAGAAAAAGTTTCTCTCTGACCCGGTTTCTTTGTTGTTTTAACCTTTCGCGTCCTTTGCGTTTTTCGCGGCCAAATTTTTTGTTTTTATCCGTGTTCATCTGTGGACTAACCCCCTCCCCCCAACACCTGCCGTAATATCAGCTCATCACCACGCTGCGTAAACTCAATCTGCTTAAGAAAAGACATCCCCAGCAAAATAACATCCGAACTATCACCGGAATTAATCACTGCTCTAACATTTTCCAGTTTGATACCACCTACTCCTATCTTATCAATACTTGTCATATAACCTGTTGCAAAACCATTGGCGGTTTGTAGTCTCACAGGCTGACCTTTTTTCAGATAAAGATCTGCTGCCAGATGCTCGGGAACAGCTACACCGGTAGCACCCGTATCGAGCATAAACACCACTTGCTGGCCATTGATCTGACCATCCGTCACGTAATGACCCTGGTTATTTCTTTGCAGCGTGACTTCACGAATGTTGTCGCTTATATAAAGTGTGGTGACATTCTGGTTCGGATTAAGTTTGCGATCAATCACGTCTTCGAAAAAATAGACGAGTAAACCAAGAAACAAAATCCACATCAGGGTGATCATAAAAACACCTAACC
>QIHT01000197.1 GCA_003229115.1 Gammaproteobacteria bacterium
CAGAGAAAAAACAAATGCAGTTGGTTTTAAAAAAACAAATAGGTTTTTAGTTTTCTCTGTGTACTCTGTGCCTCTGTGGTGAAAGTTTTTGATTTATTGGTGTTTAAACAGCAGAAAGATGCGGATTTCCTGTGTCTTCGTCATCTTCAAATGAAGCTAATGGTATCGGTCTGGCAATAGCATAGCCTTGCGCATGGTCGACGCCGATTTCACGCAGGCTTTCTATGATGCGAGTCGATGCGGCGAATTCTGCGATGGTTTTTATTCCCATGACATGGCCGACTTCGTTGATGGACTTGACCATGGCGTAGTGCATGGGGTCTTTGTCGATATCGATAACAAAGGTGCCATCAATTTTCAGGTAGTCAACAGGCAGACTTGTCAGGTATGAGAAAGACGACAGTCCACTACCAAAATCATCCAGCGCAAAAGAACAGCCAAGTTTTTTCAGCACAGTCATAAAATGAATAGCAGTATCCAGATGATTGATTGCGGCTGTTTCTGTTATTTCAAAACATAAAAGTTCCGGGTTAATGTTTGAATCTTTTATTTTTGTGACAACAACATTAAGGAATTCTTTTTTAGAAACAGATCGGCCGGAAAGGTTGATGGCGGTAAGTATTTTATTTTGTGTACGAGATAACCACTTGATAGTTTCTTCAATCACCCATTCATCGATGGTTTCTATCATGTTGTAGCGCTCGGCAGCGGGTAAAAACATGCCAGGTGCAATTATGTCGCCTTTTTTGTCTATCATTCGCAGCAGAATTTCACCATGACGCCTGAACTTATTGCTATCACTTTGTAGCGGTAGAATTTCCTGAAAATAGAGTTGGAATCGATTTTCTTCCAAAGCGTGGTTGATTCGTGAAACCCAGTGCATTTCACGTTGCTGCGTAAGTAGTTTATCGTCTTCCCAGGTAAAAACCTGCAGACGGTTGCGGCCGTTTTCTTTGGCAAAATGACAGGCAGAGTCAGCATTGCTAAGTAGTTCTGCCGGTGATTCGTAGTCGTTAGTGATGGCGGCGATGCCTATACTTATATTGATGGTAAAGCTGGATTCATCCCAGGTGAAGCTGTGATTGTTTATGGCCAGCAGTATTTCTTCAGTAATATATTTAGCGTGTTCAATATCGCAGTTCTTCAGTAGTAAACCGAACTCATCCCCGCCCAGGCGTGCCAGAATATCGCCTTCGCGTAATTGCCTCTTCAGTAATGTAGCGACCTGTTTTAAAAGTTCATCGCCTGCACTGTGTCCGCAGGTGTCATTGATAACTTTGAATTGATCAAGGTCTAGATAACATAAAGTATTTGGTGTCAGACTGTTTGTTGTTTCCGAGAAAATCTGTCTCAGTTTATGCTCAAACTCGTATCTATTAATCAAACTTGTCAGGGCGTCATGAGTAGCCTGAAACGAAAGTTGTCTGTTAAGTGAGCGTTGTTCGGACTCGTCATGAATAATAATAACGATGCCGGCTATATCGTCATTATTATCCAGCATCGGTGCGGCAACATATTCAACAGGTGTTTCTATGTTGCTGCCATGCTGAACAAGCAGGGCGCTAATGGGTTCATCAAGTACTGATTTGTTTTCTATGTCTTCTATGGGGGTATAGATTCGCTTGCGTGAATGTTTATACAGTGCGTGCATAACTTGCACAAAAGGTTTGCCAATGGCCTCTTCGCATGACCAGCCGGTTAGTTGTTCTGCAACCGGGTTCATGGATATAACAGAACCGGACATGCTTGTGGTTATAACGCCATCAACAATGGATTCCAGTGTCATTTGTAAAAAGTTTTTTTGATGCTCAGAGTTTTCAGCCTGTTCTGTGGCGAACTCCATGGCTTTGCGTAATTTTTCTTCTGTTTTTTTATGATTTTCAACTTCAGCTTCGAAGTCCTGAATAAGTGATTGAATGCGTTCCACCATACTGTTAAATGAACGTATCGGTGTTGATATTTCCGGAAAGCCTTTGTCTTCAATGGTCGAGAAGTAGCCTTTGTTTATTTTGTTTGCGGCAGTATGCAGGGCTTTTAGTGGACGCAGGCTTCTATGAAGAATAAATAACGCAATAATCAGGCCGGTAATGACAAGCAGGCATGAGGCGATAATGGTTTGTTGTCTGGTTAGATTTAATTGAGTATAAAAATCTGAAATATTAGTTGCAGCCGCAATCAGAATGACAGGTGAACCACTGGTTGTCTGGATTGTGTACTCACCAAACAGGAATGATTTGCTGGGGTCGGTATCTGGCCAGTCGCTGGATTGGTGAAGAATAATATTGTCGTAGGTTGAAATTTGCAATTGCACATCAAGTTCTTTGGCAATATTAGCCAACATGTAGGCCGGGTCTGAAACGACCTGAATAAAACCTTTGCTTTTCATACTGCCTATTGAAATGATAGTTGCTAACAGGGGTTTGTTGTCGAAAAGGCATAATTCAGAGCGTGGTTTTAATCGTTCTGCGATCGATAGCTGTTTCATGTGTTGCAGCAGGGCATGACAGGGGACGACATCCCGATTTCCCATAGCCAGACCACGAGCTGATTTGCTGACCAGATTAAAGTTTTTGTCATATACAATCAGTTTTTCAAGCTTTATTAAACCCATGGTTGAAAAATATCGATTGAACTCCTGGTCAAGCCAGAAATTAAGTTCTCTGGCATCGTCGTTGAAAAAAGATTTTTTGAAGGTCTCTTCATACTGTAATGCAAAACCGAGTTCTTTCTGGCGTTGTATGAGTTCGTTGATGAGGTCTCTGGATTTAATGTCTAAAAGTTTTTCCAGGGCTTCTTGCTGTTGTTTAAAAGCCAGTTTCCTGTAGGCAGTGTCAGTTGAAAACACAAGACCGAGTCCCAGCAGGCCGATCAGGAGAACCGTGGCTATTAGTGTGACTTGAAGTGTCAGGCGTTTGGGTAACATGAGTTTTTTAGTTGAAATTGATGGACGCCTGGTTAGCGATCCATGGTGTATTGAAAGCCTTTGTTTTTCCATTCTTCAAAGCCGCCTTTGAACCAGTACATATTGTTATAGCCACATGATTTGGCAATTTTGACTGAAATTACACTACGGCCGCATTTTATTCCGTTGCAATAAAATAGTGTTGGCGTGTTTTTGCCGGGAATTATTTTACCGAGTTCCGGGCAGTTGGTTTTGATATCCGGCAGGCTCAGGCTGTCTTCCAGATAGCCGTGTTTTCTGTCTGCGGTGATTCTTGCATCGATAATGACAAGGTCAGGCTTGCTGTTTGCCAGTTCGACGACTTCTTCAGCGGTGACCGTTGTAACACCGGCGATGTGTTCAGGTACGATGATTTTTGAAAGCGTTAAATCAGGCGCAGCCGCAGCCAGCGCCTGACTGAATAACAAGGCTACAGGCAGGGCCAGAAAACGAACCCTGAAAAGGCTCGGGCGGCTGACTTTTCCGGCTTGTATTAGTAGCTGCTGCATTTCTTAAAGACTAGCAAAGATGCTTCATTTCTCATCTGATAGGCGCCTAATTTCTCCAATATTTGCAGTTGTGCCTTATTGTGCCAGTTTGTTTCGTAAAAAGTCATTATTCGTATAAAATGTTCCTTTTTTCGGCGAAGGGCGGCAGGTTATGGCGGCACTAAAAGTGGGTATAGTCATGGGTAGTCAGAGCGACTGGTCAGTGATGGAACATGCTGTCCAGCAACTGGAAGCTTTTGGTGTGCCTTACGAGGCACGAATTGTGTCTGCGCATCGAACCCCGGACTTACTGTTTGATTATGCGGCCTCAGCCAGAGAAAAAGGTCTGGCCTGTATTATTGCGGGTGCTGGCGGTGCCGCTCATCTACCGGGTATGCTGGCTGCAAAATCTACCGTGCCTGTGCTGGGCGTGCCGGTACCATCAAAACATCTGAAAGGCATGGACTCTCTGCTGTCTATCGTGCAAATGCCCAAAGGCGTACCCGTAGCGACTTTTGCGATTGGCGAAGCCGGTGCCGCTAACGCGGCACTTTATGCGGTATCTTTGCTGGCAATTACAGATAGCGATTTAGCTGCAAAACTCGATGATTTCCGCAAACAGCAGGAAGCAGATGTTTTGTCGATGAAGCTGCCACCGCAATCCTAGCGATTACAAAATGACTAAACAGGTTCTTCCCGGTGCAACACTCGGTATTTTGGGCGGTGGACAATTAGGCAGAATGTTTTGCGTGGCAGCGCGAACCATCGGTTATCACCTGGTGGTGCTGGATCCGGATCCTGAAAGTCCTGCGGGCCGAATTGCTGATCATCATATCAAGGCAGATTACACCGACCAGTCAGCACTGGATGAGCTCGCGGCTCAATGTGACGTGGTGACTACCGAGTTTGAAAATGTGCCGGCCGATAGTCTGAGATATCTGGCAAAAAAAACCGCGGTGTATCCCTCCGCTGCGTCACTGGAAATTGCACAAAATCGTCATATTGAAAAACAGTTTGCTGCAAAAGCTGGCCTGAACCCTGTACCTTATTGCTCCATTTTATCCGAGGCAGATGTTGCCGGCGCGATTGAGCAAATCGGTACACCGGCCATTTTAAAAAGCGCGACACTGGGTTATGACGGCAAAGGCCAGCAGGTGATCAATCAGCCGGATGAGTTGTTACCCGCTTATCAGTCGATGGCGGGTGTGGAATGCGTGCTGGAAAAGAAAATCGATCTGGCGCTCGAAGTCTCTGCCATTGTCGCGCGCAACACTGATGGTCAATCGGTTTGTTATCCCATCAGCGAAAATCAGCATCGCAACGGTATTTTGCACATGAGCATTGTGCCTGCACGCGTCGAAGAGTCTCTGGCTGAAAAAGCAAAACAACAGGCAACGGCGCTGGCGGATGCGCTGGATTACACCGGTATTCTGGCGGTCGAGTTTTTTATCTCCACGCAAGGTGAGTTACTGTTTAATGAAATGGCACCACGCCCGCATAACAGTGGACACTACACAAAAGATGCCTGCGTAACCTCTCAGTTTGAACAGCAGGTGCGTATGATGTGTGGCCTGCAACCGGGGGATATCCGACTCACATCACCCGTGGTGATGGTGAATATGCTGGGTGATTTGTGGCAGCCGGACTGGACGAGTCTGCTCAGTCACCCTGAAATCAAGCTGCATCTTTACGGCAAAAAAGAAGCCAGGCCAGGCAGAAAAATGGGGCACTTCAACGTGCTGGCGACGGATGTGGAGCAGGCGCTGGTAGTGGCGGAAAAAGCTTTTGCAGAATTGACTGATTAAAGAGACTTTTTTGTCCACAGATGAACACGGATAAAAATAAACAACCTATTTGCCGCGAAATACGCAAAGGGCGCAAAAAAAACATAATTTGTTTTTAAAGATTTATTCGCGCCCTTTGCGGCAAAAATATTTTGCTTTTGCTCTGGTTTTTATCCGTGTTTATCTGTGGACTAAGATTTTTACCTGGAATGTTGACGATGAGGCCGGTTACCGCCGGAACGACCACCGCCTCTGTGATGACCACCCTGTCCAGGTCTTGGCTTGCGCCTTTCACGTTTGGCACGAGGATCGGGTTTAACCAGTAATTCAGCGCTCACCGGCTCGTTGTTGACCCGATGGCCAATGTATTCCTCAATGTCCATCAGGTAATGGGCAAAATCTTCACAGGCAAAACTAATCGCGGCACCACTGGCACCGGCGCGCGCGGTGCGGCCAACACGATGGACATAATCTTCACCGGATTGCGGCAGGTCGTAGTTGAAGACATGGCTGACATCGGGAATGTGCAGGCCACGCGCAGCGACATCGGTTGCGACTAACACGCTGAACTCATCATCCTGAAATTTCTTTAGCAGCGTCTGTCGTTTTTTCTGCGGCACATCACCTGACAGCAGGGCAGACTTAATGCCATTACCTTCCAGCCAGGCATCAACGTTCTCTGCGACACGTTTGGTATTGATGAAAACGATGCTGCGTTTGGTCTTGAGTGATTTCATCAGGCCCAGCAGTAACGGGATTTTTTCGTCATTGGCCGGGTAATAAACGGTTTGTTTGACCTTGTCAGCCGTTTTGGTATCAGCCTCGATGCGTACTTCTTCGGGGTCGTTCATATGGCTGTAGGCCAGTTCACCAATACGGTGAGAGAGGGTAGCTGAAAACAGCAGGCTCAGGCGTTTGTCGGGCTCCGGGCAACGATTGAGTAAATAACGAATATCCTTGATAAAGCCCAGGTCAAACATGCGGTCAGCTTCATCCAGCACCACAACCTGGCAGGTTTTCAGGTTGAACACATGTTGCTTGAAATAGTCAATAATGCGTCCCGGCGTACCAATCAGAAGGTCGATGCCGTCTTCAATCTGTTTTCGCTGTGAATCATAACCGGTGCCGCCGTAAGCCAGGCCGAACTTCAAACCGGTGTGCTTGCCGATGGCCAGTGCATCTTTATGAATCTGGATGGCCAGTTCGCGGGTGGGCGCCAGAATCAGGGCGCGTGGCTGTTTATTGTTGTCGACAGGATGCTTTAATAAATGCTGGAAGCAGGCAACCAGGAAAGCCGCTGTTTTGCCAGTACCGGTTTGGGCTTCGCCGGCAACATCCTTGCCAGTGAGTGCAATCGGTATGCTTTTGGCCTGTATCGGGGTGCAGAATTCGAAGTTGATATCACTCAAGCCTTTCAGGATAGATGGGTCAAGGTCAAACGAATCGTAACGTATGTCTGTCAGGTGGTCATTGCTCATGGCGCGTAGCTTAACCTAATTCGTTGATACAATCTGAAAAAGGGGTGTACAAACCCCCAAAATAGTCTAAGATGTGACTCAAATAGCATTTCAAGAATTCCTGAACCACTTCAAACCAACACATTAAACGAATCTAATTCATAGATAGTTATATTTTTCTGAGCAGATAACCGTCTGTTATCAGAGCCCAATAAAATTTCGGAGGCATTGCCACGGTGAGCGACCAGATTGTTTATGTTACAGACGATAGTTTTGATCAAGATGTTTTACAGTCGGATGTTCCAGTACTGGTAGATTATTGGGCAGAGTGGTGTGGTCCCTGCAAGATGATTGCGCCGATTCTTGAAGAAGTTGTCGGCGAGTATGCGGGTAAACTTAAAGTCGCTAAACTCAACATAGACGAGAACCCGAATACACCACCTAGATTTGGTATTCGCGGCATTCCAACACTGATTTTATTTAAAGATGGCGACGTAGAAGCTACCAAAGTCGGTGCTCTGTCAAAGTCACAATTAACTGCTTTTATTGACAGCAATATATAAATCTTATTAGTTTTAAGTTCAGGGAAGACCATAACAAACCGAATTATTAACTGCCTGCTTTGCAGGCGCATACCTGCGTCACAGATCCTGTGGCAAAAGCAAGGCCTTTCCGGCTTGCATAAAAAAACACACTTAATGAAAACAATCTTTCTCTCATAAACAACAAAAGTCCTTTCAGCCTATGAATCTTACAGAGCTCAAACAAAAAACCCCTCAGGAACTTCTCGATGTCGCCTCTTCCATGAAACTGGATAATGTGGCGCGATCTAAAAAGCAGGAAATCATCTTTGCTATTCTCAAAGCCCATGCCAAAAAAGGCGAGGACATATTTGGTGATGGCGTACTGGAAATCCTGCAGGATGGTTTTGGGTTTTTACGAGCGGCGGACAGCTCCTATCTGGCGGGACCGGACGATATTTACGTATCGCCCAGTCAGATTCGAAGATTTAGTATGCGCACCGGTGACACCATCTCGGGCAAGATTCGTCCACCCAAGGAAGGTGAAAGATATTTTGCCATGCTCAAGGTTGATCAGATTAATTTTGAATCGCCTGAGAACTCACGCAGTAAAATAGCTTTTGAAAATCTGACACCTTTACATCCGGATGAGCGCATGACCATGGAGCGTGGCAACGGAAGCACTGAAGATATTACCGCAAGAATCATCGACATGATTTCACCGATTGGAAAAGGTCAACGTGGTTTGCTGGTTTCACCGCCTAAAGCCGGTAAAACCATGTTGATGAGTAACATCGCGCAATCAATCGCTGCGAATCATCCTGAATGTCTTCTCATCGTTTTGTTAATTGATGAGCGTCCTGAAGAAGTGACAGAAATGCAACGCAGTGTTCGTGGCGAAGTGGTTTCCAGTACTTTCGATGAGCCAGCAAGCCGACATGTACAGGTGGCCGAGATGGTGATCGAAAAAGCCAAACGCCTGGCGGAGCATAAAAAGGACGTGGTAATTTTACTCGATTCGATTACGCGTCTTGCGCGTGCCTATAACACCGTGATTCCTTCCTCCGGTAAAGTGTTGACCGGTGGTGTGGATGCTCATGCATTGCATCGGCCTAAACGTTTCTTTGGTGCTGCGCGCAACCTCGAAGAAGGTGGCAGTATTACTATCATCGCTACAGCGTTGGTCGATACAGGCTCCAAGATGGATGAGGTTATTTACGAAGAATTTAAAGGCACCGGTAACATGGAAATACATCTGGATCGTCGCATCACAGAAAAACGTATCTTCCCGGCATTTAATATCAACCGTTCCGGCACACGTCGTGAAGAACTGCTCACCAAGCCTGATGAACTTCAGAAAATGTGGATTTTGCGCAAGCTGTTACAACCCATGGATGAGATTGGTGCGATTGAATTCCTGATGGGTAAAATGCAGTCGACCAAAACCAATAACGAATTCTTCGATATGATGAAGGGCTAGGAAAACAGTGAAAAATGAATAGTGAAAAGTGAAGAATTAAAAAACCAGTCTTTTCGCTAAGGGATATTTCATTTATAGCTTTTTCGTTGTTTCGCGTGTGACTGCGCGATGCCCGATATCGGTTCGGTGGTACATTTTTTTCCAGTTGATGTGTTTAACCAGTTCGTAAGCATTTGTTTGTGCCTCTGTCACGTTCTTACCTAAAGCAACTGCGCATAAAACGCGCCCGCCGTTGGTAACGACTTCACCGTCAACTTCAGCTGTACCTGCGTGAAATATTTTTGTGTTGATATTGTCGGCACTATTTAAACCTGAAATAACATCGCCTTTGTTGTAGCTATCCGGGTAACCACCAGCTGCAAGTACCACGCCTAAAGCAGTACGTTCATCCCACTCAGCTGTTGCACTATCGAGTTTTCCTTCAAGTGCCTGCAGGCAAAGCTCCACCAGATCTGATTTAAGACGCATCATAATAGGTTGAGTTTCAGGGTCACCAAAGCGCACGTTGTATTCCAGTACTTTGGGGGTTCCGCTTTCATCAATCATCACGCCGGCGTATAGAAAACCTGTGTAATCATTGCCTTCGGCGGCCATGCCTTCGACGGTAGGACGAATAACTTCATCCATAATACGCTGGTGAATTTTTGCGGTGACCACTGGTGCTGGCGAGTAGGCACCCATGCCACCGGTGTTGGGGCCAAGGTCGCCATTGTCTCTGGCTTTGTGATCCTGTGATGTGGCCATTGGCAGAATGTTTTTGCCATCCACCATGCAAATGAAGCTGGCTTCTTCACCGAGAAGAAATTCTTCGATAACAATGCGGGCGCCAGCATCACCAAATTTATTACCGGACAACATATCTTTAACGGCATCGATGGCTTCATCTTCGGTTTGGGCCAGTATCACGCCTTTACCTGCGGCGAGACCATCCGCTTTTACGACCAGTGGTGCGCCTTGCTCGAGAATGTAAGTGATAGCGTCTGCTTCGTCGGTGAAGTTGCCGTAATCAGCAGTCGGTATGTTATGACGCGCGAGAAAATCCTTGGTAAAGGCTTTGGAGCCTTCCAGTTGAGCTGCACCTTTTGACGGCCCAAAAGCTTTTAGGCCGGCATGGCTAAATGTATCGACAATACCTTCAACAAGAGGGGCTTCCGGGCCAACGATAGTAAGTTCGATCTCATTATTTTTGGCGAAGTCGAGTAGCGCGGGTATATCTTCGCCACTGATGGCTATATTTTCCACCTTGTCTTCCAGTGCGGTGCCAGCATTACCGGGGGCTACATATACGTGCCCGACCTGAGGTGATTGAGCTACTTTCCATGCTAATGCGTGTTCACGTCCACCACCGCCGACAACCAAAACTTTCATACTGCATTTCCTGTTAATTACATGATTTGATAGAGGGCGCGATTTTATCGTGTTGCCAGAATATTGCCACGAATATAATCAGGATTTTTGTACGGCCGACTACTCGTAAAGGTAGAAATAGGCCCAGCCTGTGTTGTGATATTGCTGCAGGCCTGCGAGCAGAGTGGGTTGGGGAATGGCTTCTTTCGGATAGATTTCGGTCACCTCTATAAAGAAGCGGCCAAAACCCGCTGATTTTCTCCAGTTGTAGTTCCACGGTGGTGATATTGCACCGCAGCATGTACATGCAAGCTCGGTGTCTGTCATTTTTCTTGACCAGTTCTTTTCAGGTTTTTTACAGTGAGGGCACAGAGGTGCGTGTGTATGCTGGCTGGTGAATGCCGTAATTTCCTGGTTTCTCATCAGCCTTATAAAACAAAACTTATCTGGATTATCCTGTGGTGTTAAATTGATGTTGGGAGAACAACCCAAAAACGCAATCAGCTCGAGGAAGTTATCACCGACAAAGTAACATTGATCTCTATCCGGGATATTGCCGGCGATAAGTCCTGCATTGCTTAAAGATACAGTTATTTCTTCGATGTCATCGGGAAACCATTCGGGATCTTCGGGATGAATGATAAGAGAGGCGTTAGAGGTAGAAACATTCACTTTGTTTTTAAGTTTTCCACTTTTTGATTGAAAAAACGCTCACTCCATAGTTTCAGGCTTTCCTGTTCTGCAATGTTTAAAAACCGGGTTACATCAGTTTTTGCTTCATCCCAATTGATGGTTGAAATCTTATTAAGTAGTGCCGTGCTAAGCCATTTAATATCTACATTAATTGATTCGCCTTCCCACGGCCCATGCTGATACAGCGCGGCTTGTAAATGCGACAGATTTGGAGATACGCCCTGTTTCACATACCAGTTAAAATCATACCAGTCACGACCCTTTAAGTATGGCCTGCATAATAAGGCGTGAATTTTCAGTGCGAAGTTACTACTTAAATCCTGATGGCAAACTTCAAAGTCCAGAGGAAAATCCAGATAGGTATAACTAAAGCTTGATTCGGCTGGTGGATTTACATCGATTTCCAATTTGATTTTTAGTTTCTGGTTGGGTTGTCCGCGATAAAAATTTAGATCAAGCTGGTTGCTTACAGAATTATCTTTCAACAAAGCTTTTTTAACGCGTTGATCCATACGATTTTTGTCCAATGCTTCAGATTGCAACCCGAATTCTTCGAGGCCTTTCAGTAATTTATCGAGATACGGCTGCCACTTAAATTTAGGGTTAGGCGCTTTAAGAATAAAGTCCAGATCTTCCGAGAAACGGAGTAGACCATGCAGGATACGCAGGCTGGTGCCACCCTGAAACGCGGCGACATCGAAGAATTTAGCGCGCCATAAAGAATAAAGAGCTACTTCTTGTAGAATCTCTTTGGTTGCTTGCTCTTCCTCTACAGGGTTTGAAGTGTTATAGCTTTCTAGCTGTTTCTGAATTATTTCAATCATTGCCTAGCTCCGTGGCTAAAGACTTAAGAAAGTGCTTAACACGTTTGTGTTTATAAACCTGTTCCAGAGTTTTAATGTCTGCGTCAGTAATGTTTTTTAATAAACCATAATCAATACGTAGCCCTTCAATTAACCATCTCAATCCTTGCCAATCAGCTTTTCGCAAACACACAAGATCCATCAATGCACGAAAAGGTTCTGCTACCAGCATCGTCTGTCCAGTGATTTGTTTACGTTCAACTAACTCGAGGAAATATCCTTCGTTGACAGCAAGTGGAAAAAACTCAAACAGCCCAAACACTTTATGCTCATACTTCAGTGATTTGCGGCCAGATACTACGCTGGCAGTGGTGTAAACTGCTTCTGGAATCCAGCCATGGTGTGACAGTGCCGTTTCAAACGACACATAACTGCCAGGCACAAACCACTGTGTGAGTGCGAATGGGTGGCCTGGGTGATCCCGAAAACGCTCTGCCAGTAGATAACTACCACGACGTAGGCGGTATAATTCGCCAGCCTTGATTGCTCGGTTTACCAGGTTATGGCGGCGTTGCATGCTCCCAGACAGTAGTCGTGCCAGCTGAGTGTCCGTGATCACTCGGTTAGCCAGCCTCGCATCTATAAGTTGTTCTGTTAATGTTTGCAAATCAGTACACTCTTTAATCTGCCCCAATGGCTATAAAATACTAGAAACTTTCATATAATGCAAGTTTCTAGTATTTTATAGCCTTGCTAGATTGGATATTGGTAAAAGGCAGGTTGGACGGTACGGCTGAAATCGTTTTAAACGAGTAATGCAGTCGTAAAAGCATTCACTCCTTTTTTTTGTCTTTGTTGTTATCCACTCTGTCATCATCTTCCATGATGATTCTATGCGCTGGCCCTTCGAGGTCTTCAAATTGATCGGTTTTTACTGCCCACATAAATACCCAGACGATGATGACTACCAGAATCAGGGCGATGGGCAATAAAAGATAAATAATTTCCATGGATGATAATCAGTTTTGTAAACGAGTCAGGCGCAGCGCATTCAGTACGACGATTAAGGAGCTGGCCGACATGCCAATTGCTGCCATCCAGGGATCAACGTAACCCGTCGCTGCGGCAGGGATTGCCAGTAGATTGTAACCGAAAGCCCATGTCAGGTTTTGACGAATGATGGCCAGTGTTCTGGTGGCAACATGGTACCCGGAATATAAATGCTCAATGTGATTAGAAAGCAAAATCATGTCCGCATGCGCTGCTGCAAGTTGTGTACCGCTACCCATGGCAATGGAGATATCAGCGCCTGCAAGGACTGGCGCATCGTTAATGCCATCCCCGGTCATCACAACAATAGCGCCATTATTCTGCATGTCACGCACTCGCTTGAGTTTATCGGCAGGTTTCTGGTTGGAAAAAACATTTTTAATACCCAGTTTTTTTGCAATGCGTAAGGCTGCAGGTTTGTGATCGCCAGTCATCAAGGTAATGTTTTTGTTTTCTTTTTTCAAAGCATTCACTAATGGTCTGGCTTCGTCTTTCAGTTCGTCGTCAAAAGCAAACAGGGCATGTATATTTTTATCAGTGGCGAGTGCGACAAGGGTCAGATCTTTTATATTATCTTTGTCCAGTGCTGCATCCTGCAATGGAGTTTTGCAGATTGACTGGATGTAATTCAGATTACCAAGATACCACTGAATATCGTTTACCTTTCCGCTGATACCGCTTCCCGGTGTGTTGATAATATTAGTTGCACGATGTTTTGTTTTACCTGCCGCTTGAATAATGCATTTAGCGATGGGATGTTCTGAGCCTGACTCCAGTGCCGCTGCAATGGCCAGTATTTGTTCTTGATTATCTTTGTTTAAAGGAATGGTTTTGACCAGTTTTACATTACCCTGTGTCAGTGTGCCGGTTTTATCAAAAACAAAATCAGTCGCTTTTGCCAGTGTTTCGAGAGCCAGGCTGTTTGTTGGCAACAACCCGAGTTTCGCTAACTGGCCGCTGGCAGCGGTGATGGCAGTCGGTGTGGCCAGGGATAAAGCGCAGGGGCAGGTGACCACCAGCGTGGCGACCGTAATGGCAATCCATTGTTGAGGATCAGTTTGATACCAGTAGATGGCAACACCGGTTGCAATTAGCAAAATAAGTGTAACGAATTTAGAGGCTATTTGATCGGCAAGTTTTGCGATAGCAGGTTTATTGTTTTGTGCATCTTCAAGCAGGCGATGAATGGAGGCGAGTACCGTGTTATCACCTATCTTGTCTGTTTTTATAATGAGTGGGCTTTCTGTATTTGTACTACCACTAATAACACTATCGCCTTTTGTTTTAGTCACCGGCAGGCTTTCACCGGTGATGAGTGATTCGTTAATTCCCGAGGTGCCTTCGATAATGGTGCCATCAACCGGAATGTTTTCACCGGGTCTGACCAGTACGCGGTCACCAACAACAAGTTCGGCAACGGCCACGTTGAGTTGTTTGTCTACACCATTTTCATCAACCAGTCTGGTTGCAATGGCAGGTTGAAGATTAAGTAGTGCCTCGGTAGATT
>QIHT01000193.1 GCA_003229115.1 Gammaproteobacteria bacterium
AAAAAAATCCGCGTAATACAGCCGTCTTTAATATTACTACGTACTTCCCATAAGTTTTTATCGAGCTTCTCAACCAATGGCATTCCCAGCGGCCAGCCTTCTTCAACGGTTTTCATATCAAAACCAACAATCCTTTTAACGAGGCATTTATCCATAACAGAAGTGTATCTATTTTGGTACGTTTTTGCAAGTAAATTTCATAATTAATGCAAGATTAATCTGAGCCAGACTAAGCTCTGATCCCAGTTTTGTTTCATGCTTTTTTGTTTTTGACCTTCGGGCCCCGTTGGAGTCGCCGAGGAGCGAGCAATGGATGGGAAGTGATCCGTGAGGACTGTTTGGATTGTTACGAATCTCTTCCATGAGATTCGTCCTTCGGGCCAGCCTTCGGCTGTTCAAATTCGCTCCTGGCGAATTTAGTGGTTACTTTATTTTGCCAAGAAATCAAACATGGGCAAAATAAAGTAACTCGCCAGCAAGGCGACAAATTTGATGGGATCAAATTTGCATGAGCGAAGCGAGCCCGAAGGGAGAGGCGCATGGACGCGCCGAATAAACCATGGGCTTAAGAGTAAAACAGGCAGTCCAGTAAACAGGAAAAACCAAGATCCTCACGTCGCCTATAAAACAAAAACAGGCTCCTCAGGATGACAAGGTAATGAGTTCAGGATAGCAATTCTAAAAAATAGATTGCCGCGCTACCGCTCGCAACGACGACAAAGAGGAGAAAAACTAATTAAAAACCGAAAGACAAAGTGACATCAACCCAGCCGGATACAATCCCAACCCCAATATCAATAACCCATTGGTACTCAGAGTAATCTGCATATCCCGACCACAACTAAGCGGAGTCTCATCAACCGCATCATCAAAATACATCAACTTGATAATGCGCAGGTAATAGAAAATTCCGATAATCGAGAAGAACACCGCCACTACCGCCAGCCAGGTCATATCTATTTCGACCACGGCTGAAAGCACCGCCAGTTTTGCCCAGAAGCCTACAGTAGGTGGAACACCTGCCATCGACAGCATTAGAATCATCATCAAAAAAGCAAACCAGGGACTGCGTTGATTCAAACCGCGGAAATCATCCAGCTGATCTGCTTCAAAACCCGAGCGCGCCATCAGCATGATGATACCGAAACCACCCAGTGACATGATGGCGTAGGAAATGGTGTAGAACATGGCCGATGAATAACCGGCCGCGGTTCCTGCCAGGATGCCCAGCAAAATAAAGCCGACATGCGAAATGGTTGAATAAGCCAGCATGCGTTTAATATTCGATTGCGATATAGCGATGATATTACCAATCGCCATCGACAACACGGCGAGGATGATTAACATTTGCTGCCAGTCGGTCTGCAACGCGCCCATGCCTTCGACCAGTAAACGCATGATCATGGCAAAACCGGCGAGTTTGGGGGCGGTGCCGATGAAAACCGTGACGGCGGTGGGTGAACCCTGGTAGACATCGGGTACCCACATGTGAAATGGAACTGCACCGAGTTTGAAGGCCAGCGCAACCAGAATGAATACCAGTGCGAACACCATACCAATTTTATTGTCACCGGCATTAGCCACTTCGTGGGCAATGTCTGAAAGCACCAGGCTGCCCGACAAACCATAAAGAATCGACATACCGTAGAGCAACATACCCGAGGCAATGGCACCCAGCACAAAATATTTCATCGCCGCTTCCGAGGCATTACCATTATCACGATGGAAGGCGACCATGGTGTACAAACACAAAGACAACAATTCAAGTCCGAGGTACAACATCAACAGGTTATTAGCTGAAACCATCAACATCATACCGGACACGGCAAACAGGCCCAGCACGTAATATTCGCCTTTAAAAATATTGCGATCTTTTAAATAATCCCGCGAATAGACAAATACAGCAAAGGTAATGCCCAATATAAATTGTTTTAGAACGTCGGACATTGGGTCTTGCACAAACATGTCATTAAACGACAAAACTCTTTCATCCGTTTGCCCCACCATCACCAGTGCGAAAGTACCAAGCAAACTTAACTGAGCTAACAGGTAACTGACATTGCGATTTTTTTCGGCAATAAATACATCAACCATCAGCACCACACAGGCCATGCAGAGAAGAAAAATCTCCGGCCATGCTGTTGCATAATTAAGTGCTTCAAGTGTCATTACTAAACCTTATCCCAATGTTCTACAGCTTGGACTGTGCCACGTGCTGTAATAAATTTTCGATAGTGGCGTGCATTACATCAACCACCGGTGCCGGCCATAAACCCAGTGCCAGCACTGCAACCGCCAGCGTTGCCATAATAAAAAATTCTCTTGCGTTGATATCTTTTAAGGCGCGCACGTTTTCGTTGGCGATTTCGCCATAAAACACGCGCTTCACCATCCATAAAGTATACGCAGCGCCCAGTATTAAAGTGGTTGCACCAAGGAAGGCATACCAGAAATTCGCTTTGAAGCTGGCAATAATCACCATGAACTCGCCCACAAAACCCGAGGTGCCCGGCAGTCCCGCATTGGCCATGGCGAAGAACACGGCAAAAGCAGCAAAGATCGGCATGGTATTCACTACCCCGCCGTAATCGGTGATGTTACGTGTGTGCATGCGATCATAAAGTACGCCAATCATGAGGAACAATGCGCCTGAAATAAAACCATGCGAGATCATCTGGATCATCGCGCCCTCTATTGCCAGCACTGCCCCGGTTTGATCGGTATTGGCCGGGTTTTCCCAGATCTGGAAAATCACAAATATGCCGAGGGTGACAAAACCCATGTGCGCGATAGAAGAATATGCCACCAGTTTTTTCATGTCTTTTTGCACCAGTGCAACAAAACCGATGTACACCACGGCCACCAGTGACATGAAAATAATCAACCAGTCGAGTGCATGACTCGCGTCCGGTGTGATCGGCAAACTAAAACGCAGGAAGCCATAACCACCAATCTTCAACATAATGGCCGCCAGTATGACGGAACCACCGGTAGGTGCTTCAACGTGTGCGTCCGGTAACCAGGTATGTACTGGCCACATCGGTACTTTCACTGCGAACGCCATCAAGAAGGCGAAGAAAATTAATATTTGCTCATCCATGCTCAGTTTCAGCTGATGCATATCAAGAATGGAAAAGCTACCGCCCTGGTAATACATGTAGATCAGCGCCACCAGCATGAACACTGAACCGATAAAAGTATAAATAAAGAACTTGATAGTGGCGTAAACCCTGCGTTCCCCACCCCAGACACCGATAAGAATAAACATCGGCACCAACATGCCTTCCCAGAAAACGTAGAAGAAAATAGAATCCAGTGCCGAGAACACGCCGACCATTAAACCTTCCATAATCAGGAAAGCCGCCATGTACTGTGACGGTTTTTTCTTGATAACTTCCCAGCCGGCAAGAATAACCAGAATGGTGGTAAACGTGGTCAGAATAATCAGCGGCATGGAAATACCGTCCACGCCCATGTGATAGAAAATATTAAATACGCTGATCCATTCGTATTTTTCCACGAATTGCATGTCGGAGGTGCTGGTATCAAAACCGGTATAGAGGCCAAGGCTCAGAATAAAGGTCACCACAGAAACCACCAGCGCAAGACGACGCATGCCATTAGCATCGCCCTTGTCTCCGGTCAACAACACGGCGATGCCGCCTAATATCGGCGTCCACACGGTGAGACTAAGTAATGGCCATTCAGCAAACATAAAAAACCCTTAATTATTCCCGAAAATCACGAAGAAGGTCATCAACAGCAATACGCCGATAATCATGGCAAAGGCGTAGTGATACAGCAGGCCAGTCTGAATTTTTCTTGTGATACCCGAGAACCAGCCGACGAACTTTGCTGAACCATTGACCAGCAAACCATCAATGAAAGCGATATCACCGTATTTCCATAATCTTTTTCCCAGGCCGCGGCTACCGCCACCAAATGCAGCGTCGTTAAAATCATCCGCGTAATACTTGTTTTCAAGTACTTTATGGAAGAACCTGATTAACGAGTATTTATTAACCATGGCTGCAGCCATACCCGGTTGCTTGATATACATAATCCATGCAGTAAGCACGCCCGCCATCGCCAACAAAAATGGCCAACTGAAAACCCCATGTTCAACAAAACCCCAGACACCGTGGAAATTTTCACCCACTTTAGCTAATGCATCGTGACTTTCACGAACAAAAACTGCTGTGCCAAAATAGTCACCGAACAACATGCTACTGATAGTCATCGCACCAATCATGACTGAAGGAATGGCTAAAGCAATTAATGGCCCGGTAACCACCCAGGACGTTTCGTGTAAATGTTCTTTAGTATGTTTATCCATGCGTTCTTCGCCATGGAACACCATGAAGAACATGCGGAACGAATAAAATGCGGTAATGAACACGCCACCCAGAACCGCTGCATAAGCGATACTGTGACCAGGAATGGTGGAGTTATGCACCGCTTCGATAATGGAATCTTTAGAAAAGAAACCCGAGAAACCGGGGAACCCAATCAGTGCTAACGAACCAATCAAGGATGTCCAGTAGGTAATCGGCATGTATTTTTTCAGGCCGCCCATTTTTCGCATGTCCTGTTCATGATGCATGGCGATAATCACCGAGCCGGCTGCAAGGAACAACAAAGCTTTAAAGAAAGCATGTGTCATTAAATGATAAACCGCTGCAGAATATGCAGACGCACCTAACGCGACGGTCATGTAACCGAGTTGCGATAGCGTTGAATAAGCCACAACACGTTTAATGTCGTTCTGCACAATACCGATCAAGCCCATACTAAATGCAGTAATCGCACCAATCACCATAACGAAACTTAAAGCTGCGTCGGAGAATTCAAATAATGGCGACATGCGCGTCACCATGAAGATACCGGCCGTCACCATGGTGGCTGCATGGATCAATGCAGAAATCGGTGTCGGGCCTTCCATGGAATCCGGCAACCAGACGTGTAACGGCACCTGCGCAGACTTACCCATGGCACCGACAAATAACAAAATACAAATAACAGATACCACACTCCATTCAGTATTCATAAAAATACTCATGGTCTGAGTGGATAAGGCTTCACCCTGTAAAAACACTTCCTGATAATCCAGCGAGCCGGTATACATAACAATTGCAGCGATACCCAGAATAAAACCAAAATCACCGACACGGTTCACCAGGAAAGCTTTCATGTTGGCGTAAACCGCTGTCGGACGTACTGTCCAGAAACCAATCAACAGGTATGACACCAGGCCCACTGCTTCCCAGCCGAAGAACAGTTGCAGGAAGTTATTGGCCATCACCAGCATTAACATGGAAAAAGTAAACAACGAGATATAACTAAAGAAACGCTGATAGGAATTTTTACCTGCCTTTGAATCTTTTGGCCAGTTATGTTCGTCATCAGCCATGTACCCAATGGTGTACACATGCACCGCCAGAGAGACACCGGTGACTACAGACATCATCATGACCGTGAGCCGGTCAATCAGGAAACCCACCTCAAAACGCAACCCTTCAACTACCATCCAGGTATAAACCGTTTCGTTATAGGTTTCGCCACCGGCAAATACATGATGATTTAACGCGACCAGTGAAAGTACAAAAGATGTGCCTACACCAAGGATGGTAACCGTGTGCGCACCTTTGCGGCCAATCTGCCCGCCAAAGAATCCGGCGATGATTGCACCTAATAGAGAAGCCAGCGGAATAGCTAGATAGAGTGTTTCCATGCTATCCCTTCATCTCATCCAGTTGATCGACGTCAATGGTGTGTCGATTACGGAAAAGCACCACCAGTATCGCCAGACCAATCGCCGCTTCAGAAGCTGCCACCGTCAAAATAAAGAACACAAAGATCTGACCAGCTGTATCGTTCAGGTAATGCGAGAATGCAACGAAGTTTATATTCGCTGCCAGTAACATCAATTCAATACACATCAGCAAGATCACAACATTTTTTCTGTTGAGAAATATGCCGGCGACACTGATCGCAAACAGGAGTGCGCCCAGCGTCAGGTAACTTGATAAAGTGACTGTCAACATAATGATCTACTCCTTCGCCTCTGCGTCCATTTTCACAATACGCAAGCGATCATCACGCTTAACTTGTATCTGCTTGCTCGGCGTCTGGTATTTTGTATTTTTTCGACGTCGCAGAGTCAAAGAAATAGCAGCCACAATAGCAACCAGAAGTATGATTGACGCAATTTCAAATGGCAGCACGTATTCGGTATACAAAACTCGACCCAGTTCTTTGGTATTACTGTAATCAGCGCCGTGACGAACTGCCTGTTTGAGCGACTCATCGTCTAATATATCCGGGCCAATCGGCCCCACCACCCAGATCATCTGCGCAGCCAGAATCAGCGCAACCAGTGCACCAATCGGTAAATAACGTACAAAACCCTTGCGCATCTCTTCGATGTTGATATCCAGCATCATGACCACAAACAGGAACAACACCATGACAGCACCCACATAAACCAGCACCAGCACAATACCGAGGAATTCAGCTTCAAGTAACAACCAGAGGGCAGCACAACTAAAAAAGCTGAGCACCAGCCATAATGCAGAGTGCACAGGATTTTTGGACGCAATAACACCCAGAGCTGCCGCTAGCAGCAGTGCGGAGAAAAAGTAAAAATTAAGATCAATAAAAGTCATAGCTACCTGTATTTCGCATCAGCTTCACGGTTTGCCGCGATTTCTTTTTCGTATTTATCACCCATTTCCAGCAACATTTCCTTGGTCATTACCTGGCTGCCATGCTCTTCAAAGTGATATTCAAAAATATGTGTTTCTACAATGGAATCGACCGGACAGGCTTCTTCACAAAAACCACAATAAATGCACTTGAACAAATCGATGTCATACCGAGTAGTGCGGCGTGTACCGTCCTCGCGCTCTTCTGAATCGATAGTAATCGCTAATGCCGGACAAACGGCTTCACACAACTTACAGGCAATGCAACGTTCTTCGCCATTCGCGTAACGGCGCAAAGCATGCAGACCACGAAAACGTGGCGACATGGGTGTTTTTTCTTCCGGGTACTGTATGGTGACCTTGGTCTTGAACAAATAGCGACCGGTCACACTCAAACCCTTGAGCAATTCCCACAGGGTAAAACTTTTAATGAAGTGCGCAATTTTATTCATCATCACACCGCCCATGGGCCGACTTTAGCCAACATCATCACTGCCTCAACAAAAATCCAGATGATGGTGATTGGAATAAACACTTTCCAGCCGAGACGCATGATCTGGTCATAACGATAACGCGGGAATGTGGCACGGAACCAGAGGAAACAAAATATAAAGAAAGATGTTTTACCGAGGAACCAGATCAAACTGGTTTCACGTAAAAATTCAAACATGGTTCCTTCAAGGAAAGTAAAACCTTCAAAAGGTGAAAGCCAACCACCCAGGAACATTAATGCAGTCAATGCGGAAATAAGAATAATGTTGGCGTACTCGGCGAGGAAGAAAAGCGCGAACGCCATGCCGGAATACTCGACGTGAAAACCGGCAACGATTTCAGATTCGCCTTCTGCCACATCAAAAGGTGCGCGATTGGTTTCTGCTACACCGGAAATAAAATAGACAAGGAACAGAGGAAACAGTGGGATAAAGTACCAGCTACTCATGCCACCCGCCTGGCCTTCAACGATAGCACTCAAATTCAGACTGCCGCTGGCCATTAAAACACCCACCAGAGCAAAACCCATGGCGATTTCGTAAGCCACAATTTGCGCACCCGAACGTAAAGCACTCAAGATGGCGTACTTGGAGTTGGAAGCCCAACCCGCAATAATCACGCCGTAAACCGCGATGGATGTCAACGCAAGCACATACAACAAACCGGCATCAACGTTGGCCAGTGCCATACCGCGATCAAACGGAATTACCGCCCACGCAGCCAGTGCAGGTCCAATAGAAAGTATCGGGGCAATCAGAAATAAATATTTATTCGCCTGAGTTGGAATAATCACTTCCTTGAACATCAACTTAACCGTGTCGGCGATAGGCTGACCTAAACCCCATAATCTAAAACCAAAGAACCCGACGCGGTTAGGACCAATACGCACCTGCATAGCACCAATCACTTTGCGTTCAGCGTAAGTCACATAAGCTACGGACAATATGAGCGGCAACAGGATAAGAACAATCTTGCCAAGAATAATGGCAACCGTCTGAGCATCCACTGGAAACCAGTTCCAGAAATTGATTAAAAAGTCGGGGGTATATTCAATCATCGCCTAAACCTTTTCGACCATGATTTCACCAAAGGCATCACCAAGCAGCTCATTGCCCTTGACGGCCATTGGAATCCAGGCAGAACCTGTCGGAATACTGTCATCGATAACCAGACTTAACTGCGCACTGCTATTGCCCTGCTTCACCAGCACCGAATCACTTTCGGCTACGCCCAGACGACTGGCTTCAGCTGCATTGAGTCTTACACAAATCACCTGCGCATCTTGCGTTTGCTGCAGGGAACTTGCACGACGCAATAAAGCATCACCTGAATACATCGGCACATCACCGCAACGCATTAACTCAGCTGCCGCACCATTAATTTTAATGGTTGCCGCATTATTTAAAGTATTATCCAGTTCAATATTTTCACACTGGCTTCGCAACTCATCACGCACTTCATCGGATGAAACGTAATCAAAACCCTGCTGATCGAGCAAGTTACCTAACACACGAAGAATCTTCCAGCCAGGTCTTGCCTCACCGGAAGGCTGACACACGCCTTTGAAACTCTGCCAGAAGCCTTCGGCATTGACGTAAGATCCTGAAGTTTCCGCAAATGTTGCGGCGGGAAGCATAACGCTCGCAGTATCACGCAAGGCCGCGGAATCAAAAGCGGTAATAGCAATAACACGGCTCGCCTGTTGTAGTGTTTCTATCATTGCCTGGCTATTCACCATATCGGCGTCAGGCTCTACATTTAATAATAAAACCGCATCAGGGTTCTGCTCTGCAAATACCGACCCCTGAACCACGTCTTCAGTCGCAGCTGCGGGCCCACGATGCGGTACCGCACCAGCCAACCACGCACCGGCAGTATTAGCAGCTTCCGTTAAATAACCGAAGACACTGTTAGTCTGTGTTGCAATTGCTTCTGCTAAAACGCGCAATACCGAAAAATCTGGATGCATGTTTGCCAGGTCACCCAGTAACACCGTCGTGTTCTCGCCTTCCTTTAACTGGCTCACCATCGCTTTGTGCTCAACTTTGGGCTTTAATCCGGACAATGCCTTTTTAAGATGATCAGGAACATCGTTAGCCGATGCCTTGAATGCTGCTGCTGCAATTAAAGCGAGCTCTGCAGACAGTTGTTGTTGAGCCACTGCGATATTACTTGCAACCGGAAAATGGAAATCATAAACACGCGGGTTCACAAAACTGATATGTGCGGCATTATTCAATGTCGCTTTTCGCAAACGATGCGCAATGATGGGTTGTTGCTTGCGAACATTGGAGCCGATCAACAGTGCAGCATTAAGCTTCTCAAGGTCTTCGATGTTCTGCCCCAGCCATGGCATGGTTGGGGCTGCATCCTGATCACTAAAATCACTCTGACGTAAACGGTGATCGATATTACCACTACCCAGCGAACGTAAAAGTTTCTGTGCAAGGTATAATTCTTCCAGTGTTGAATTAGGTGAAACTAATGCAGCAATCTTATCGGCAGGGTTTGTTTTGTTAACCACCTCACCCGAATCTTCCGACTCACTTTGTGTATCATCCTGAATCTCAGCCTGCTCAAGCTGAGTTAAGACTGACTTGATTCCATCAGCAGCAAACTTGAGCGCCTCGTCCCAGTCAACAACTTTCCATTCGTCCTTCTGTTTAATCATGGGTGAAGTTAGACGGTCTTCACTATAAATACCTTCATAACTGAAACGATCACGGTCTGATATCCAGGCTTCATTGATGGCTTCATTGTCACGAGGAACTACGCGGATAACTTCTCCACGCAAGGTATGTACAAAAAGGTTCGAGCCCACACAATCGTGTGGCGCCACCGAAGCATGCTGCATCATTTCCCATGCGCGTGCCGCAAAACGTGATGGTTTGGCAGTTAGCGCACCCACAGGACACAGATCAATCACATTACCTGACATCTCGGATGCAACCGTCTGCTCAACACAGGTAGCAATACGTGCATTCTCACCACGGCTGGTCATACCCAGTTCACGAATACCGGCAATCTCTTCGCCAAAACGTACGCAGCGTGTGCAATGAATGCAACGAGTTAATTCAGTGGTGATAAGGGGGCCGATGTTTTTATCCAGAACAACACGCTTGCCTTCAACGTATTGTGAAACATCATTACCGTAACCCATGGCCACGTCCTGCAACTCACACTCACCGCCCTGATCACAAATCGGACAATCCAGTGGATGATTAATTAACAGGAATTCCATCACCGAATGCTGTGCAGCTTTTGCGGCAGCCGATTGCGTATGCACAACCATGCCTTCCATAACCGGTGTTGCACAGGCAGGTAAAGCTTTAGGTGCTTTTTCGACTTCCACTAAGCACATGCGACAGTTAGCCGCTACCGATAATTTCTGGTGATAACAGAAACGCGGCACCTTGATATTGGCTTTGTCCGTGACCTCGATCAACATAGCGCCCTTAGGTGCCTGAATCTCGCGACCATCAACAGTAATTGTTACTAACTCTTCACTCATAATTTTTTAAATTATTTTTTAGCCGCGAAATACGCAAAAGGCGCAAAAAAAAACAAGCATCTTGTTTAAAGCTGAATTTATTGTGTTTAACCAGTTCTATCATTATCTTTATTTTTTTCTATTTTGATTTATTTGCGCCTTTTGCGTATTTCGCGGCAAAAAGATTTAAGCTGCTCTATCCGTAGTGTTGCCAACCATACTTCGGCCATGTTCTACGTAATATTCAAATTCGTGTCTGTAATGCTTCAGAAAACTACGCACGGGCATAGCAGCTGCATCACCTAATGCACAAATGGTACGGCCTTCAATTTTACTGGCCACATCGTCCAGTTTTTCAATGTCATCATAACTACCTTTACCCTCGACAATGCGCGTCAACATGCGGTACAACCAACCTGTACCTTCACGACACGGTGTGCATTGACCACAGGACTCGGAAAAATAGAACTGGGAAATACGTTGCAGGGTTTTAACCATGTCGGTGGATTCATCCATCACAATCACCGCACCCGAGCCCAGCATGGAACCAACTTCAACAATCGAATCGTAATCCATAGTGGCGCCGAGCATGATATCGCCCGGTAAAACAGGCACGGATGAACCACCCGGGATTACTGCTTTTAATTTGTTACCGTTGAGCACACCACCGGCCAGCGCCAGCAAATCCTTAAACGGTGTTCCCATAGGTATTTCAAAGTTACCCGGAGTGTTGACATGTCCGGACACAGAAAACAGTTTGACACCGCCACTGTTGGGAATTCCCAAATCAGCAAACCATTTACCACCATTGCGCATAATGGCAGGCACTGAAGATAAAGTTTCAGTGTTATTTATAGTGGTAGGTTTACCGTACAAACCAAAGTTTGCCGGGAACGGTGGTTTAAAGCGTGGCAGCCCTCGTTTACCTTCCAGCGAATTCAACAAGGCGGTTTCTTCACCACAGATGTAAGCACCTGCGCCCAGTGAGCCATAAAGATCTATAGAAGTATCACTGTCTAAAATGTTCTCACCCAACAAGCCATTTTCGTAAGCTTCTTTTAATGCCTGTTCAAAATGCTTTGCCGGTTCATCCATAAATTCGCCGCGCATGTAGTTATAACCCACGGTTGCACCCATGGCATAACAGGCAATCGCCATGCCTTCGACCAGAGCGTGTGGATTAAAACGCAGAATATCCCGGTCTTTACAGGTGCCGGGTTCACTTTCATCTGAATTACATACCAGGTATTTCTGAACCGGTGCGGTACGCGGCATAAAGCTCCACTTCAAACCGGTGGGAAAACCCGCACCGCCACGACCACGAAGGCCGGAAGTTTTAACTTCTTCAACCACATCTTCAGGTGAAATTTTTTCTTTAAGGATTTTGCGCCACGCCTCGTAACCACCGGTTTTCAGGTAGTTGTCGTAAGACCATGGCTGGTCTTCAAACTGAAGTGTTGCGAAACAGACTTGTTCAGTAGCCATTAGCTTTTAACTCCTGACTATCCGCTATAAATATTTTTACCACAGAGGCACAGAGCACACAGAGTTTTTCTATGTGTTCCAAACTGAAGTCGTTGTTTGTTAATTTATTTATCACTAAATATTCTCTTTAATGCTTCCAACAATAAGTACTTCTCTGTGAACTCTGTGAGTTATTTCGGGCTTCCTGCCCTCCACCCTTCGGGCCGCACTTTGTGCGTTCAAATTTGATCCTGTCAAATTTGTCTGTGGTAAATTAAGCAGTATCTTTTATTCCAGCCCATCCAGTATTTCATCAACCTTTTCAGGCGTGAGATTTTCATGATAAACATGGTCCACCTGCATCATCGGGCCGCCGGCACATGCGGCAAGACACTCTTCTTCGATCTTTAAATAAATTCGACCATCCGCCGTACTTTCACCCAGCTTAATGCCGAGTTTATTTTCAACGTGATTTACAATCGATTGCGAGCCCATCAACATGCAGGAAATATTGGTGCAAACAGCAACATTGTGTCTCGCCACCGGTTTCAATTCGTACATCGAATAAAAACTGGCGACTTCGTAAACTTCAATTTTTGCTAAATCAAGATGCCTGGCAACAGCATCCATCAAGTCTTCAGTTAAAAAACCTTTGTTTTCATGCTGCACAACATTCAACGCACCAAGTAACGCAGACTTTCTGCCTTCGGCTGGGAATTTCGCAAGCAGAGCATCAATCTCTGCGCAAGACTGTTTTGATAATTGTGTGTCTGTTGTGTTCATAATCAATTAGCGATCGACGTCGCCAAATACAATATCCTGGGTACCAATAATGGCGACGACGTCAGCCAGCATATGGCCTCTGGTCATTTCATCCATGGCTGAAATATGCACAAAACCTGGTGGACGAATTTTTAAGCGGTAGGGTTTGTTAGCGCCATCTGAAACAAGATATATGCCGAACTCGCCCTTTGGATGTTCGATGGCCGCATAAGCTTCGCCTTCCGGCAGACAAAAACCTTCGGTAAATAATTTGAAGTGATGAATTAGTGACTCCATGTCAGCTTTCATGACCTCACGATTCGGTGGCGAAACCTTGTGATCTTCAAGCAAAACCGGACCATCATTTTCACGTAGCCACTTAATACATTGCTTAATGATACGATTCGACTGACGGAACTCTTCAATGCGAACCAGGTAACGGTCATAACAATCACCGTTGGTTCCCACCGGAATATCGAAGTCCATACGATCATAAACTTCGTAAGGTTGTTTCTTGCGCAGATCCCATTCGACACCGGAGCCACGCAACATCGGACCGGTAAAACCAAGTTGTAACGCACGTTCAGCGGTAACGATACCGATATCCACGGTACGTTGTTTCCAGATACGGTTATCGGTTAACAGGGTTTCGTATTCATCCACGTATGTCGGGAAGCGTTCGGTAAAGTCTTCAAGAAAATCCAGTAATGTGCCTTCACGATTTTCGTTGAGCTTGCTGACTTCTTTTTTGTTGTGCCATTTCGATGTTTTGTACTTCGGCATACTGTCGGGCAAATCACGCGCAACACCGCCGGGGCGATAATAGGTCGCATGCAGGCGCGCGCCGGATACGGCTTCGTAAGCATCCATTAAATCTTCACGTTCGCGAAAGG
>QIHT01000169.1 GCA_003229115.1 Gammaproteobacteria bacterium
ATTCCAGTCATCCTGCACCAGTTTGTATAACTGCCCCTGCAGGTTCCAGCTTTGTTTTACGATGGTTTTATTGTTCATCGGCAAACCACGCAACCAGTACCGCATGCCGGTGACGGGCACTTTTACACCCAGACTCGACGCCAGCAAGGCCTCGGCATCTTCAGAATATTGCTCGCCCTCGGCGGTTTTTATGCGCACGCCCTGCGCATTGCCATTAATCAGTATTGTTGCCTGCCCCATAGGGGCAATCAGCCGAATGTTGTAGCTCTCGTTTTTTTGAGTCCAGAACAGATCCAGGCTGCCACCATCCTCTTCGGTTTGCACGCCCAGTCTTCCCTGTATTTTCCACGAGCCTATCTGTTGTCGCTGCTCTAGCGTGTCATTCCAGTTCACGGGTGCTGTGGTGGTTAATTCAGGCAGGGTGCTGCAGGCCGCCAGCAAAACCGGTAGCAGTAAAACCAGGACGAGGCGAGTCATCCTTATCGTTGAACTATAAATACGAATCAAGGTAACAGTCTGTTTAGCGTTTCAACCAGCACCGGGTGTTCTGCATCAACGGCTTTACCTCTATTCCAGATTTCACGCGCCTTGTCCTGCTGATTGGATTTCCACAGCACTTCGCCGTAGTGAGCCGCAATTTCGGCATCTTCAAGCTGTTCGAATGCCATACTTAAAAATTTCAGTGCATCCTGCATTTTACCCAGTCGGTAACTGACCCAGCCCAGACTGTCGAGGATAGCGGGGTCATCAGGCACAAGTTTTGCCGCTCTCTTGATGTATCCCAGTGCTTCCTCTAATCGCTCGGTACGATCAGCCAGGGTGTAGCCCAGGGCATTCAGTGCGTTGGCATTTTCGGGCTCAGTCGATAAAACCTTGATCAGGTCTGACTCGGTAATATCCAGTCGATCTACTTTTTCTGCGGTTAATGCGCGCGCATAGAGTAAATCTGAATCATCAGGGTTCTGTTGCAGGGCGTGACTGTAGACATCAAAAGCTTCTTCATGGCGTCGCGAGCCGCGTAATATTTCACCCTGCGCAAGATAGGCACGTACCCGGTCAGGCCAGGCGGTGGTACTTTCTGCCAGTACCTGTAGCTGCTCTATGGCTTCATCAGGTTTATCGAGACGGGCAAATAAAATCGCAATTCTTAACCTGGCCTCGAAAACATAATGGCCATTTTTAACGTTCAGATAGTAAGCAATCGCCTGCTTGTGTTCATCACGGCTCTGCGCAATACGACCGTGATAGTAATTCGCCACATCGATTTTTTTGCCCATTTTTGTAAGTTCGTCAAGGTATGTCTGCGCCTCATCGAGCTGTTGGGTTTCAATGTACAACAGCGCCAGACTCAACAACACTTCCGGACTCTCTGGCTCCTGCTGCCGCAAAATCAAAAACTGTTCGCGCGCTGCCTCAAACTCGCGATCCTCGACCAGCATTCGAGAATATTGCATACGTAAGTTTGCATTGTCCGGGTTGTTTTCAATCACCGTTAAGATGAGAGCTTTTGATTCGGCTCGCTTGCCCTGAGCTTCAAGAATTCTGGCCTTAATGACGTGCACATCATCAAGTGTGGGATCTATTTCCAGCACCTGGTCCAGCAAACCCACCGCCTCATCATATTGTTCCATTTGAGCGGCGTAACGCGCCTGCAGAATTAACATATGAAGATTGCCCGGCTGCTCGCGGTTGAGCACATCCAGCACCACCATGCCATTATCGGTATCAGCTTCCTTGTGCAACAGCTTTTTAACCGCAAGCGCTTTTTCCTTGTCCGTTCCACCGGATTCCTCAAGAGTTTTCTGGATGTGGACTGCCGCCTTTTCCGGTTGACGCAACTTGATGTAGGTAATCGCATACATGCGATTCACATCCGGATCTTCCGGTGCCAGGGCTTGCCAATGCTCGAGATTCTTCAGCGCCTGATTATATTGTTTACCATAAAGCGCTATATAGGTTGCCCTCGCGGCAATTCGGCTGTCGCTACTGTGCGCCGCTGCTCGCTGGTAGTACTCAATAGATTTCTCCATGTCACCGCTATTGCCGGCGAATTCGCCCGCCAGCAGGTTAAACAGCAACTCTTCATTCAGCGCCTGTGGCTGCGCCGTCGCCATCTCACCGGGCGCGTCAGACTGGATGCCCACACTGCTACAGGCACTCAGTGCCATTAATATCAGCGCCACCAATAGCAGGGATACTGCGCCAGTCTGCAGCTTTTTAAATTCTGTGATCATGTGTTTTTGTTTAACCATGCTCTTAATATAACTCATTTTACGCCAGCTACTGGCTGACAGCACATTTCTTGAACAATGTTATGTCAGGCTCTGCAAATCAGCCACAACCGGCAGCGATGGATTCAGCTTGAGTTAACACCTTGCATACCGCAAAATTACGCTTTTTCGCCCCTACATCGACCACCCTATGTCTTTGAAAACCCAGAGCTTGATTACTTTAGGCCTGAACCACAAGACCGCGCCGCTTGATCTGCGCGAAAGGCTGGCGTTCACCCCGCAAAGCCTGCCAGAAGCGCTCAACAGTCTGTACAAGCTCGAGGGCGTGGAAGAAGCGGCTATCGTCTCTACCTGTAACCGCACTGAACTGTATTGCTCAGTCGATAATAATGATGACCTGTCATTAATAAATTGGTTCAGCCAATATCACGGAATAGATGCTACCAGAGTGCAAGACCACCTTTACACCTACGCCCATGAAGACACCATACGCCACGCCATGGAAGTCGCCAGTGGTCTTGATTCCATGGTACTGGGCGAACCCCAGATTGCCGGGCAAATGAAAGATGCCTATGCCAGCGCCAACAAGCAGGGCACCATTGGCCAGTTACTCGGCAAACTTTTCCAGCATGCTTTCACCGTGGCAAAACAGGTACGCACCGATACTGAAATTGGTTCCAGTCCGGTTTCCGTCGCATTTGCTGCTGTCAGTCTGGCCAAGCAGATTTTTGGTGAGCTCAACCAATCCACCGCTTTACTGATCGGCGCCGGTGACACCATAGAACTGACAGCAAGACATTTACACAGCAAGGCCATCAAACACATCATCGTTGCCAACCGCAGTCTTGACCGGGCAGAAGACCTGGCCAACAAATTCAATGGCGAGGCCATACGCCTGCAACACATTGGTGATCACCTGCATCGTGCCGATATTGTGATTGCATCCACCGCCAGCCCGTTGCCGGTACTCGGCAAGGGCACGGTTGAAAGAGCACTGAAAACACGTAAACGCGAACCCATTTTTATGGTCGATCTGGCCGTGCCGCGTGATGTGGAACCCGAAGTCGCTACACTGGACGATGTTTACCTGTATGCCGTTGATGACCTGCAGGAGGTCATCGATGAAAACCTGCAATCACGCCAGGATGCTGCCGAACAGGCTAAAGATATTATCGCCGATGAAGTTAACCATTATCTCAACTGGCAACGTTCACTCGGTTCGGTGGATATTATTTCAGAACTACGCGCCAATACGCAGGCTCTCAGTGAACAAGTGCTCAACAAAGCACTCAAACAATTATCTGCCGGCCAGTCAGCGGAAGAAAGTTTGAAGTTTCTTGCACACACTCTCACCAATAAATTTTTGCACCACCCCACCACTCGCTTGAGAAAAGCCAGTGAAGAAAACAAACAGGATCTTCTACATTCAGCACGACAACTTTTAATTGACGGTACAGTCAGTCACGATGACGAAGAGAATTCATAAATGAAGGAATCCATTGTCAACAAACTCAACAACCTGACTGACCGCCACGAAGAACTCGCGGGACTGATGTCTGATCCGGACGTGATTTCAAACCAGAACCAGTTTCGGGATTTATCCAAAGAATATGCACAGCTCGAACCGGTGGTTCAATGTTTCAAGCAATACAATAGCTCGGCGGATGATCTGCAAAGCGCCGAAGAAATGCTGAAAGATGATGACCCCGATGTCCGGGAAATGGCGCTCGAAGAAAAGAAAACCGCCAGTGACAACATCGAAAAACTGGAGCTTGAATTACAAAAACTGTTATTACCCAAAGACCCACACGATGGCAACAATATTTTTCTAGAAATCCGCGCCGGTACCGGCGGTGACGAAGCTGCCATATTCGCTGGCGACTTATTTCGTATGTATTCACGCTACGCTGAAATTCGTGGTTGGCAGGTAGAAATAATCAATCAGAACCTGGGCGAACATGGCGGTTACCGGGAAGTCATTGCACGCATTATCGGAAACGGGGCTTATTCACGGATGAAATTTGAATCCGGCGCACACCGCGTACAACGCGTACCCGAAACTGAATCGCAGGGTCGCGTGCATACCTCCGCCGCCACTGTCGCCATCATGCCCGAGGCGGATGAAGTCGAACAAATAGAAATTAACCCGTCAGATTTGCGCATCGACACTTACCGAGCTTCCGGTGCCGGTGGCCAGCATGTCAACAAAACAGATTCCGCGGTGCGCCTTACTCATATTCCTACCGGCACCGTGGTTGAATGTCAGGACGAACGTTCGCAACATAAAAACAAAGCACGGGCGATGTCGTTGCTGCAGGCACGCATTATGGATGCCAAACTTGAGAAGCAACGTTCAGAAGAAGCACAAACCCGCAAAAGTCTGGTCGGTAGCGGTGACCGCTCTGAACGTATTCGTACTTATAACTACCCGCAGGGTCGCGTTACTGACCACCGCATCAATCTCACCCTCTATAAACTGGATGAATTCACCACTGGTGAAATGGATCAGGTCATCGACCCGTTGATTAACGAATATCAGGCCGAACAACTCGCTTCACTGGCAGAGTGAACATCAGTGAAACACTGCTAGCTGCTACGAAGCGCCTGCAAGCTTCATCAAGTTCGGCTCGCATCGACACCGAAATTCTTTTATGTCACGTTCTGGATTGCAATTCAGCTCACCTGGCTGCATGGCCTGAAAAAAAATTAAGTCCCGGACAGGCGCAACAATTTGATCAACTGATAAGCCGACGCGAAACGGGTACACCGGTGGCTTATCTCACCGGCAAACGTGAATTCTGGTCACTGGAACTCGAGGTCACACCCGCTACGCTCATCCCTCGCCCGGAAACCGAAACCCTGATCGAATTTGTGCTCGAACAATTCAAGCAACAAAAAAAATGTCACGTTGTGGATCTCGGTACCGGCAGTGGTGCGATTGCACTTGCCATCGCCCGGGAACACCCTGACTGGGAAATTACCGCCACCGATATTTCACAGGATGCACTAACCGTGGCACAAAAAAATGCGGCTAAACATCAAATCAATAATGTCGAATTCAAAATCAGCCACTGGTTTAATGCACTTAAAGGTGAAAGCTTCGATATCATCATCAGCAATCCACCTTACGTAGCCGAGGGCGACCCGCACCTTTTAAACGGTGATGTGCGTTTTGAACCCGCTATCTCGCTAATATCTGGCAAGCAGGGTATGGATGATGTTGAAATTATTACCGCCGAGGCGGGTCGTTATCTGAAAAATAATGGCTGGTTAATTCTAGAACACGGCTATGACCAGAAAAAACAGGTTCAGGACTGTTTCGAAGCCTCTGATTTCAAAACAATAGTACAAAAAACCGATCTTCCAGGTCAGTCAAGAATGACCGCTGGATGCCGTACATCGACTGAATACACGACAAAAACAAGTTAATTAGAACTTTTTAACACAGCAGTAATTTCTTGCTATTAATTTCTATCTGTCCTAGATTGAATTCATGGCTGTCTGTAAAGATATCGTAAAAAATCGGGTACTTCGCTTTGCGCGAAGCGGCGACAATCAGGCCGAAAAAGCCATGAAATTACTGGCCGATGTTAACGGCATCGAACAGATGTCGGTAACCTCACCCAACCGCCTTCAGATTCGTTATGACCTGCAACACTTGAGTATGCAGATACTGGAGTCAGCATTGATACAGGTCGGCTTCAAACTGGACAACAGTCTCATCACGCGAATAAAAAGAGCCCTGTGCGCTTACTGCGAAGATGCACAACGCTCCACTCTGGGCATTGAACAGGCAAAAGCCGAACACCACGCACTCTCACTCTCTGATCGGGGTACACACGATCCACGGCCTGATAACTGGCGTCATTACGTTTAAAGCAGGAACTAGTGGCCAGGTTCCAGGGGCAAGGAAAAACTTTAGATTCTTGTGGTTCTCAACTTCATCGCGCACTCGTACTCTTTAACTCGGAAGGAAATGGCAATAGCTGTCCTGCCGTCATTGCGTGCGGTAGCGCGGCAATCTCTTTCAATCAACCGTGTTATGGACAGGAGATTGCTTCGTGCCTCGCAATGACGAGATGGCGATTTTTTCACTTAAGTAAACTGCATTAATCTCAGGAAGTTTAATTCCCCGTTGCTTGCAACAACATTTGTAGCAGCAGCTTTGTTATGATTAATGCCATGAACGACGAGCAACTACTGCGCTACAACCGCCATATTATGCTTCCTCAACTGGGTATTGAGGGTCAGCAAAAACTTCATGATGCTCATGTGCTGATTATTGGTCTTGGTGGCCTGGGTTCTCCGGCGTCCATGTATCTGGCCTCGGCAGGTGTTGGTCAACTGACGCTGGTTGATGATGACACGGTTGAGCTCACCAACCTGCAACGCCAGATTGTTCACCGCTCTAAAAATATTGGTGAAAATAAAGTCGACTCCGCCAAGAACAATCTGCTCGAAATCAATCCGGACATTAATATCACCGCCCTTGTCGAACGACTGGATGAGAAATCATTGCAACAGCAGGTCAAACTTGCCGACGTTGTGCTGGATGCGTGTGATAATTTCGACACACGTTTTTTAATTAACAAAGTCTGCGTGGCACAAAAAAAACCGCTGGTGTCCGGTGCAGCTATCCAGTTTGAAGGCCAGGTCTGTGTTTTTGATTCACGCCAACCCGATAGCCCCTGTTACAGTTGCCTGTATCCAGCCAAGGGTGAAGACAATGCAACCTGTAGCGAAAACGGCATACTCGCGCCCGTTGTCGGTATCATTGGCAGTGTGCAGGCACTGGAAGCCATAAAGATTATCTGTGAAATCGGCGAGCCACTTATCGGCAAACTATTGTTGCTGGATGCCTTATCTCTGCAATGGCGAAGCATGAATCTAAAAAAAGACCCCAACTGCCCCGTCTGCAGCCACACATGAGTCAACTGAAAAAGAAACCCGCCCTTGAACTACCCCGCACACTGGTCAACCGGATTCTTTCGCATGCCCAACAAAGTCCCGACGAAGAAATTTGCGGCCTGATCAGTTCAAAAAACAGGATAGCCATAAACTATTACCGGATAGCCAACACCGCCTCGAACAAAACACATCGTTTCGAAATGAATGGTGCTGAACAAATTGCCGCGATGAAAAAAATGCGAGCACAGAACGAAGAAATCATGGCCATCGTTCACTCACACCCGGACGCGCCAGCCACTCCCTCGACACTGGATAAAAAATCTAACGGTTATCCTGAACTGTATTACCTGGTGATTTCACTCAACACCAAAGGCGTGCTGGAACTTCGCTGTTTTTTGCTGATAGATGGGGAATTTAAGCCTGCGGAACTGGTGCTGGAGCAGGCTAGCTAAGTCCACAGATGAACACAGGTAAACACAAACAACCCATTTGCCGCGAAGAACGCAAAGGGCGCAAAAAAAACATAATTTGTTTTTAAAGACTTATTCGCGCCCTTTGCGTTCTTCGCGGCAAAAAAAGTTTTTGCTTTTGCCTTAGTTTTTATCCGTGTTCATCTGTGGACAACTAATTTTTTTAGCGACTAGTACAACACAGGCCCGGACGGGTAACGTCGGAAGTGGCGAATCACACCACTGGAATCTTTGGTTAAGAGTTCATTACCCTGCACTTTGTAATCATAAGAGATCTGTCGATTACTGCCATCGACATTGGCCACCACATGATCTTCGCTAATATTCATTAACCCCGACATATGCCGGTCGCGCCCATCAGTCCATAAAAACTGGTCGTCCCTGATACCCAGCATTTCGCCGGCTTCACCGATCCACAAACCATTTAGCGAGTTATGTCGCTGTGAAAGACAGGAGCCGCCAACACAGGTACTGGGTCTCAGCGGCAACCATCCTGAAGGGCCAGCTTGATAGCTATTTCTATAGCGTTGATATGCGAAGGGTGACTGGCCCGGAATCGTTCTGCCCATGGTTCTGCTGGCAAGGTATTGATTCATCAAGTCCTGTCTGCTCAGATTCTGGTTACCCAGACCCCGGTAAGCCGGATTATGATAATTCCAGGGTGAGCCCGGATAACCGCCACGACTTAATAATTCCGGCGGAATTTTGTCCAGAATACCCATCACCACCATCATATTCAGCATCATTTCCACAAACGGCAGATTGGTGTTGGATTTGTAGAGTTTTAATTTCGCCTCCGCGTGGCCACTCAAGCCAATCGCTATCGCCAGAACTACTACGGTAAAGTGTCTTTTCATGCTGAAGATGCTGTTTCTCAAAACCCCGGTGAGTATTAGCATTGTAACAATTAAGTGGCATATGTCTAAAGCTGGAAGATGACAAATTCATACGACTTGCTTATTTTCAGCTGAATGAATAATCTCTATTATCAATAATTTTCTTTGGATTCAAAGGCTTGATAATGCAGACAAATAGTTTTGCAGCCACTATCACAGGATTTCCCGGACGTTTTTTTATCCAGTCGTTCCTGTATGTGGTTACCGTGTTTACTTTCAGCACGCTGGCTCTGCGTGACTGGGTCAAAAACAACGAAATCTTCAACTCTAAAAGCTACACCACCACCGTGGCGCAAATTATTTTTACCGGTATTGATGCGCTACCCACCATTACCCTGTTAGGCATCGCCACGGGGTTCGTGTTCACTTTCCGCTTAATTTCCATACTGGATTCAGTGGGTGCAACCGATGATATTGTTAACCTGCTGGTCACCATCATTTGTCTGGGCATAGGTCCTTTTCTGGCCGCCATTATACTCATCAGCCGCACCGGCTCAGCCATTGTGGTTGATCTCGGCAACATGAAACTGCATCGGGAAATTGAAGGCCTGGAATTACTCGGCATTAACATCAGCAGCCACCTGGTGGCACCACGTATTATTGGCACCGCAATTTCTCAACTGGTGGTTACGGTGTATTTCACCTTCATCGCGCTGACTTTCGGCATAGCACTCAGCGCCCTGATGGTATCCACCAGCCATCTGGAATTTTTATTTGAGATAGGTAATGCTTTCACACCTCATCTGGTGATGATTTTCGTGCTCAAAAATCTTATTTTTGGCTACATTATTGGAGCCACATCCTGCTATAACGGTCTGCGCGTGGGAACCTCACCCACCGAAGTCCCCCAGCAGGCAACTCGCGCCATCGTCAACAGCCTGATATTTATCTTCGTTATCGAAGGCCTGTTCGCACTGGCCATGTTCTGATGAACTCGCCACCACTTATTCAGTGTGAGCAAATCATCGCCGAAAGACATCTCGGTGATTACACTGGAAACGCGCTGGATTTTAGTGCCCGCGCAGGCACCGTGGTCAGTATCATCGGCCCCGGCCACGCAGGAAAATCGGACTGGTTGCAAACTATTTCGGGCGTCTCGCAACCAGTTTCGGGATCACTCAGCCTGCTGGGGAAAAATATCGACAGCTACCAACAGCAGGACTGGGTGCAGGCCAGAACACAACTCGGCTATGTAAAATCAGACACCGCTATTCTCTCTGCAGCCAACGCACTGCAAAATATTATGCTACCTGCCATTTATCACGAACTGGATAGCCCGCAAGCTATCAGGGAAAACGCTCTGAATCTGCTCAATGAGCTGGATGCGGAATGCGACATTACTGTATTACCCGCTTATCTACGCAAGGATCAGCGTTACAAAATAGCCATAGCCAGAGCGCTGATACTTAAACCGAAAGCACTACTTCTTGATCACCCCTTTTTGCCACTGGACCAGATAACGGCGAGCAAATTCCGGCATTTCCTGTTGAACCGTGTAAAAAATGATAACTTACTGTTAATAACGGTGACACACGATAGCAAATTCGCCATTAAGCACTCGGATCAGATATTATTCATAGCAGAAGATCAAATTTATCAATTTGATAAAATCAATGATATTCGCAACTGTGATGTTCCTGTCGTAAAAGACTATATGGACTCTGAAATATGACATGCTAGAAAAACCATCACATCCAGCAACGCACTACATCCACCGGATTAGTTATACAACGCAAGAACGTTTAGTGGGTGCCTTTGTGTTGATCGCCGTATTTATTTTAATCGGCCTGTTGCTCTCGTCGGGAAAAACAAAAAACCTGTTTGAAGAACACATCACCATCTACGGTGAGCTGCAATCTATCCAGGCCATTAACAAAGACACCGAAGTCACCATATCCGGCCTCAGAGCTGGCAGAGTTAGCTCAGTGGATATCACGAATGAGAATAGAATTATTCTCACCATGAAAATCCTGAAAAAATATCACAATCTGTTACGTGAAGACTCGGTAGCCAAACTCAGTAGTTTCGACTTAGCCGTTGTTCAAAAGTCAGTAATTGAAATCTCTATCGGCTCAAGAAACAAACCATTACTCAAAGATGAAAGCACATTACAAATCTCCGAAGCATTTAATATCAGCGAGCTGTTAGACAACATCGAACCATTGTTTATCGCCCTCGAAGATTCAATATTGAAAATGAATGCCATTCTGGCAGAAATAAACCCGGAGAAGCTGGGCACGACACTCGACAATATGAATACCATCACCACCGATATTCGGGAAATCAGTGAACACCTGCGTGCTGGCAAAGGTTTAGTTGGAAAATCGCTTTACGATAAAGATATTGAAAACAGCATTCTGACCACTACACAAAATATAGAGCAAGCATCGGTAATGATCAATCTGTTACTTAACGACATCAAACAACAGGTACAAAACGTACCTGAACTACTGGAAAAAATCGGCCCTCTGCTAAATGAAGCCGATAAAACAATAAAAGCAACGCAAACCATATGGCCGTTATCATCAGCCGTTAAGAAAGATAAAGACAAGGAAACATTAGTCTCACCTGAACCTGCCAATGATTAAGGTTCAACGCACATTTATTATTGCTGTTTTTTGCCTGGGGACAGTCGCCTGTGCAAGCGCACCTGAAATCGACCCCCGACCCAAGTTACTCATATCTGCTGAAAAATATCTCGAACTTGGTGTTGAGAACTACAAGCAGAATAATTTTTCAAAAGCACAAGCACATTTCGATCGCGCTCTTTTTCTTTATCGCAACACCGACAACCCCACTGGTATCATATCCAGTTGTCTGAACATAGCTAAAACAAAATTATCTTCTGGCCAGGTCAATTCAGCAAGAAATTATGCACAACAGGCAAAAATAGTGATTGAGAGAGAGCAAGTCAACGGTTTTGACAATCACATAACACTTATCGAATCTTCTATTGCTATCGAAGATAACCAAATCGATGAAGCCAGACAAATACTCGAGAGCTTGTTAAATAAAACATCAAGCAATGCCTCTATAAAAACCGCCGCCCTGCAAAACCGCACACGTATTGCATTCATCGAAAACAGCGGAATAGAAAGCTGGGTAAAACAATACGCAGAAGCTCTTAATAAACCAGGACAAAACACCCAACTAAACCGCGCACGCTTATTAAGATTTAAAGCCGCACTAAATCCAGACACCGCAAAAGAAAAATTAAGCGGGGCACTATCACTCTATAGAGAGACAGCACACAGCCCGGGCATCGCAGCAACACTCACTGAATGGGCAAGCCATGACAATACTAACGGCGATTACCCAGCTGCCACCAACAAATTACTCCGTGCACTTTTCATTCGCACCAACTTGCAAGACAGGAAAAAAATCCAGAAAATATTACAACAACTTTCCACCAACTATAGTCAACTCGGCCAAACCAGCAAATCAGAACGCGCTAACTACTGGCAAAAAAAACTTGATAACGAAATCTTTGAAGATTGGGACGCGATCAGGTTTGAGTTTGAGAATTACCCTGGATAGATGAAAGGTTAGATATCTGTCAACAAGCTACAGGATGAAAGCTTGACATGTACGATATATGTCGTACAATACATAAAAGGGAATAGAATGGCTTTTAGGCAAGTAAAAAGCAAGGTTATTGAGTGTCTGGATAATGGATATGTCCTCCATGAAGAACGAGATGACATAGATGTCAAAAACCTGCTTTCTA
Organism: Gammaproteobacteria bacterium; assembly: GCA_003229115.1. Lineage (GTDB taxonomy): Bacteria > Pseudomonadota > Gammaproteobacteria > SZUA-229 > SZUA-229 > SZUA-116. The sequence continues at coordinate 12,233 of QIHT01000169.1, forward strand.
CTGGTGTTATTTCATTAAATAAAGTCGCATCAATTATTGGTAGAGCCAGAGGCAACAACTATTCCAGTAGTCCACATCATTATGATAAAGAGATAGAAGTGCACGTTATTAAGACCACTCATTCTGGTCAACACTGGTATATCAAATGGTATTTTACTGAGCCAGACTGCATATTTATCAGTGTCCATGAATAAACGAGGTGAATCATGAAAATATTAAAAGTTGGCGATACCAAAAAAGCTGCTTGTAATAATTGCGAGTCATTTCAAGATGTGACATTTAAGTTAAGGAATGTTCCTTTTAACGATGGTTCCGGAATCGTAAAAAATGTTCTGGTTGGTGTGTGTGACACATGTGACTCTATTGCCGTTTTACCACATCAATCCACTCCTGTTGTAAAAAAACAATTAGAAGTTCAACGAAAATCATTGGAAAGTCGCGTACCTGCGCATATGATAGATATTCTTAATTTAGCCAGTGATAAATTAGGTGGTGGTATTGAGTTCGTTCCTAATATAATCAAATACTATATACACGCATTATCAAACAATGAAATTTCATCAAATAATATTTCAAGATTCCTGGATTCTGATTTAGCTAAAGGCGTCGCACAAAAAAGAATTTCTCTTAAAGGCCGACACCTGGAAGAAGAGCTTCAATTGCTAAAAGAGATAATAGAAGTTGAAAGCACTACCGACCTTCTAAAAATTGTCGTACTAAAAATTAATGATGATGTACTAGTGAACGAAAGACCAAAACCCATGGGTCAATTAAAAAACATCATGGCCGCAACTACCTAACCTACAACACAAGATAAAAAGACTCAGACATGATTGAAATAATGAAATAACAAGGCGATATTGCTATATATTTTCAACCGAGTCTGACCCACTGCTGTCCCACAATTTAGCCACAAATGATTCCAAGCGACTGAATTACAGTAATCAGCTGGATATTTATCGCGCTTGGACATGAAATGTCAGTACAGACCAAAGAACGAATTTGTCATCTCGACCTCAGGGAGAGATCTCATGCGTTAAAGTATGAATAGCGACCAGACAGCAGATTTCTCGTCGCCATAAAAAACATGGCTCTGTCGAAATGACATAGAGGTTCGCAGGTGAGTATTTGTGGGACAACAGTTAGTCTGACCTTTTTGATTGAGGTTTGAGTTTGAGAGTTATCCAGGGTAATCCAAACAAGGCTACGGCCCAAAGCAGACGTACAGCCTTGTCCAGTTTGATATTATGTTTCGGTTACTTACTAGGAAAATAAATAATTGTTTTTATCAAAGCCTAGGTTAATATACCCCCCATTGTCGAATGGCACTGCCTTAAGAGAAATAAGTTGTTGTTTCACCATTAATCATCTCCTGGATAACTCGGCATAAACTCCGCCTGGAAAAATAA
>QIHT01000243.1 GCA_003229115.1 Gammaproteobacteria bacterium
TGCCCATGTTTTTTATGGGCACGACGTATTCGGGGTGTCTTTTTGTTTGGTTACTTTATTTTGGACAAGCAAAATAAAGTAACTCGCCAACAGGCGAAACCATGGGTTTAAGAGTAAGACAGGCAATCCAGAAAACAGGAGATTGCCGCGCTACCGCTCGCAATGACGTTCTAAATGAAAAAAACGGAGATCCTCACGTCGCCCAAAAACAAAACGGACTCCTCAGGATGACAAAATGGTAAAGCCGCAATGACGACAATCAGAAATAAAACCTAAATTGATAACATCGTCTTACGATAATGTTTCAATTCGGCGATCGAATCACGAATATCATCCATCGCCAAATGGTTGCCGGTTTTGGTAAAACCTTCCAACACCTCCGGTGCCCACCTAACTGCCAGTTCCTTAAGCGAACTCACATCCAGGTTCCGATAATGAAAATACATCTCCAACATCGGCATGGTTCGCGCTAAAAAACGCCGATCCTGACAAATACTGTTACCACACATGGGCGACTTGCCTTCCGGTACATATTTTTTGAGAAACGCGATAGTCACCGATTCAGCCATCTCTTCCGAAATATCGCTATTACGCACACGATCGGTCAAGCCTGTTTTACCGTGCTGGTTGGTGCACCACTCGTCCATGCCATCCATAATTTCATCGCTCTGATGGATTACCACTGATGGCCCTTCATCGAGCACATTCAGATTTTTATCGGTAACAATGGTGGCGATCTCGATAATCCGGTCTGACATCGGTTCCAGACCCGTCATTTCGAGATCAATCCAGATCAAATTCTCGTCATTTTGTTGTGCCATACCCTGTGTATTCCATGGTTATTCTTGATTATTAGCCCGCTAGCATTAGGCGCTTATAAAATAGATAATACAGTTAATAGTTATTATTCTCAAAAGGTAACAAATGCACACGTTTACCCTGCTCTTCCTGGCCATGTTTACCCTATCTATTGGTATGCGATTATGGCTGTCTCAACGACAAATTGCACATGTTCGTAATCACAGGGCACAGGTTCCCGATTCCTTCGCCGATAAAATTTCGTTGGAAGAACATCAAAAAGCCGCTGACTACACCACCATTAAAACCAGTTTCGGCCGCTGGCCGATGTTTTATGATGCCGGCCTGTTGCTGCTGTGGACATTAGGCGGCGGGCTGGAGTGGCTGGATCAATCCATTATCGCCATGGGATATAACCAGATAGCCACCGGCATCACGGTCATGCTTGCTTTTATGTTTATTTCATCGGCGCTTGATCTTCCCTTTTCACTCTATACAACATTTGTGATTGAGGAAAAATTCGGTTTTAACCGCACCACGGCTAAAACTTTTGTTATTGACATGATTAAAGGTCTGGCGCTAGGCTTAATTATTGGCGTGCCTTTACTTTTCATTATTCTCTGGCTGATGGAACAGGCTGGTGAGCTATGGTGGATATACACCTGGATGGTACTCACCGGCTTCAGTTTATTGATGATGTGGATTTATCCAACATTAATCGCTCCCATCTTCAATAAATTTGAACCGCTGGAAGAAGGTGACACGCTCACCCGCATTAAAAGTTTATTAACTCGCTGCGGTTTCAGTAGTAACGGTGTTTATGTGATTGATGGTTCCAAACGATCCTCACATGGCAACGCCTACTTTTCCGGCTTTGGCAGAAACAAACGCATCGTCTTTTTCGACACGCTTTTGAAAATGCTGAACGACGATGAACTGGAAGCGGTACTCGCACATGAGCTCGGTCACTTTAAAAAGAAACATATCATCAAAGGCATGCTGATTTCTTTCGCCACCACATTTATCGCGCTGGCCATTCTTGCCTGGCTGATGAAAAATGAATGGTTCTACCACGGGCTTGGCTTGAGCACGCCATCAACTTACATGGCACTGCTACTTTTTACACTGATATCGCCGGTATTCACTTTCGTGTTGAGTCCAATCATGAGCCTGTTCTCGCGTAAAAACGAATTTGAGGCAGATGCCTTTGCTGCGCAACAAACTGATGCCAAATATTTAATCAAAGCCCTGGTCGATCTGTACCGTGAAAATGCAAACACTTTAACACCAGATCCGCTATATTCAGCATTCTATGATTCTCACCCTCCTGCGCCTGTTCGCATTGCACATTTGAATGCACAAACATAAATCACCTTATATACTAACCACGAGATTTAGGACATGAAAACAAAAACACTCTGTTTATTCGCTTTATTTTTATCTAACAGTGCGATGGTTTCAGCGGCTGATAAAACCGACGACCCGAAGCATGGCGAAAATGTACACACTGAACATTGCCAAAAATGTCACACTGACTCTGTTTATACCAGAGATGATCGATTTGTAAAATCCATCGATGCCCTGAGTAAACAGGTTATACGTTGCAAAGATGGTAATGACATCCCATGGTTTGACGAAGACACGGATGCCGTTGTTCAATTTCTTAACCAGAAATATTACAAGTTCTAAACAATAATTATTATGAGCGACCTTTTGAATCAGCAGTGTAGCAGCAAGGTCGCCCTACTTGCTCAGGAACAAGCCACAGGAAAAATTAACGAGCTCAGCGAGCAATGGACGCTATCTGATAATAAAAAATCTATCAAACGAAGTTTTAAATTCAGCAATTACTACGAGACCATGGCATTCGTCAATGTAGTCGCCATGGTGGCACACCAGCAAGATCATCATCCCGATATGACCGTAGGTTATAACACCTGTGGTATTGAATTCAGCACACATAGTGTTGGCGGCCTGTCAGATAATGATTTTATCTGCGCCGAAAAAATCAACAACACACTCAAGCTGTAACACACTGTTTCAATATGGCAAAACGTCGTCTCACCGATCAACAAAAACGCCGCATTGCCTCCAACAAAAAAAACTTAACACAAAACCAGCACACATTAGATAACAAGATATTTGACGGACTTGTCGTCAGTCATCATGGGCGCAAACTGGTGGTTGAAACTGAAGACCTGAAACAATACCACTGCAAGCTAAGGCAGAACCTGGGTGACATTGCCTGCGGTGATAGCGTTGTCATCCAGCTTGATAATATTTCCGATGAAAATCCTAATGCCATTGTGGTAGCAGTTAACGAGCGAAAGAATCTTCTGCAAAAAACCGGCTTTGCCGGCCAGGCAAAAGCGGTTGCCGCCAACATCGGCCAGGTCGCTATCGTCTGTTCGGTGATACCTGAACCCAACCCCTACCTGATTGACCGCTACCTGATTGCAACAGAAAATCTGCGCGCAAACGTGCTCATCATACTCAACAAAATTGATTTATTAAATGATGAAAACAGGCAATCTATAAACGACTTAAAGAATGTCTACAAAAATATTGGCTACCACCTGATAGAAACCAGTGTCAAAAAAAATATTGGCATTGATGAATTAAAATCAGCGCTAGACAATACCATCAGCATTTTGGTTGGTTTATCCGGTGTCGGCAAATCATCGCTGGTAAAAATTCTTTTACCGGAAACAGAAATACGTATCGGAGAAACTTCCGATGCAACCGGTGAAGGCAAACACACGACAACCGTTTCTTCGTTGTATCACTTAACCGATGGAGGAGCACTGATTGATTCCCCCGGGGTTCGGGACTTCACCCCAACCAACCGCAACAAAGAAGACATCGTCAATGGCTTTGTCGAACTTAGACATTATCAGGGCTATTGCAAATTTAAAAATTGCACACATACGACGGAACCTGGTTGCGCTATTAGCGAAGCGCTGGATAACAATGAACTCTCTCAGCAAAGAGTAAACAGTTTTAAAAAAATGATTGATGATTTGCAGGAGTAGTCAGCAGTAGGGTGGGCATTGCCCACCATATCCCATGTCGGGCAATGCCCGACCTACGTGCTAAAAAGCGCCGGGAACGACAAAACCTTATCCCGGCCTACGGTGGTGTCGATTTTCCATCATCGCGAACAGTGATAGCTGTGGCAGTAGTGGTGCATGGATGCATTGTTAACAATGCCTGACGATGGGATCTTTAGCAGGGTGAACATTGTCCACCATCACCCATGTCGGGCAGTGCCCGACCTACGCGCAATGACGAGGTTAGACAAAGAACCTAGCGACGCGACTTGAAAAATGACTGCAGCAAATTTCGCGCCTCATCTTCCAGTACGCCAGACTCAAATTCAAACACATGATTATGAGAGCCTGCCTCTAATAAATTATACGCACCGCCAAGCGCTCCGGTTTTCGGATCACCTGCCGCAAATACAACTCGCTTTACTCGCGCATGCAACATAGCACCCACACACATCGAACAGGGCTCCAGCGTTACAAACAACTCGGTATCGAGCAATCGGTAGTTACCCAGTTTCACACCCGCACTTCGCAACGCCATAATCTCTGCGTGCGCAGTTGCATCATGAGATGAGACAGGCTGGTTCCAGCCCTCTGCAATGAGCTCGCCATCTCTAATTATGAGCGCGCCAACCGGAACCTCTCCGGCTTCTTCGGCTTTTTTGGCGAGCATTAAGGCATGCCGCATCCAGTTAGCATCGCTCATAATGACAGTGAAAAGTGAAAAGTGAAAAGTGAAAAGTGGAAAACCAGAACCATAGGCAATAAGCGATCTTTCATTATTTGTTTTTTTACTTTTCGTTTTTCACTTTTCACTTTTCACTGTCTTTTCATTCCCATTCGATAGTTGCCGGTGGCTTTCCAGATATGTCATATGTCACACGCGAGATACCATCAATCTCATTAATAATACGGCGTGATACATGATCAAGGAATTCATATGGTAGATGTGCCCAGCGTGCTGTCATAAAATCGATGGTTTCAACCGCACGTAGTGCCACTACATAATCGTAACGACGACCATCGCCGGTTACGCCGACTGATTTCACCGGCAGGAATACTGCAAAGGCCTGGCTAACTTTGTCATACAAATCGTGTTTGTAAAGTTCGCTGATGAAAATATTATCTGCGAGACGCAAGATGTCTGCATACTCTTTATGAACTTCGCCAAGAATACGCACACCCAGACCAGGCCCCGGAAAAGGATGTCGATAAACCATTGCTGAAGGCAACCCTAATTCAACACCTATTTTTCGCACTTCGTCTTTAAATAATTCACGCAAAGGTTCGACCAGCTCCAGCTTCATATCATCAGGTAAACCACCAACGTTGTGATGCGACTTAATCAGGTGTGAATTTTTACTGCCAGCGGACTCGATCACATCGGGATAAATCGTTCCCTGCGCCAACCAGTTTGCGTTTTTTAACTTGTCTGCTTCTTCTTCGAATATTTCGATAAAAACACGACCAATAACTTTTCGTTTTTGCTCGGGATCAGCAATACCCTTTAACTCGGATAGAAAACGTTGTTCAGCGTCAACACGCACGACTTTAACGCCCATGTTCTCAGCAAAAATCGCCATCACCTGATCGCCTTCCTTGTAACGCAACAAACCATTATCAACAAACACGCAGGTTAATTGATCGCCGATAGCCTGATGTAACATGGCTGCAACCACCGATGAATCAACACCGCCTGACAAACCAAGGATAACTTCATCGCTACCAACCCGTTCACGGATACGCGTAATGTTATCTTCGATGATATTGCCGGGCGTCCACATTGAAGAACAACCGCAAATATCATGAACAAACCGTTCGATAATACGTTGACCCTGTTTGGTATGAGTCACTTCCGGATGAAACTGCAAGCCATAAAAACCACGCGATTCATCAGCGATTCCTGCAAGCGGTGCGCTATCTGTACTGGCAATACAAACAAAACCTTCAGGCAATGCTTCAACACGATCACCATGACTCATCCATACATCAAGAAACGCATGACCTGTTTCGTTAACGTGGTCTTCAATATCGGTTAACAACTTGCTGTGGCTACGCGCGCGAACTTGCGCATAACCGAATTCACTGTGATCGGCACTTTCAACTTTCCCGCCCAACTGTGCTGCCATGGTTTGCATGCCATAACAGATACCCAGCACGGGGATGCCGGACGTAAAGACAATATCGGGAGCGGTTAAGGTGTCTTCTGCAGTAACAGATTCTGGCCCACCTGAGAGGATGATACCGTTGGGTTTAAAATCGGTAATGTCTTTTTCGTCAACATTACTGGAATGGATTTCGCAATACACACCGGCTTCACGTACACGACGTGCAATTAGTTGTGTGTACTGGGAACCGAAGTCCAGGATAAGAATTTTGTCAGAGTGAATATCGTGCATAAGATGTTATTTTTTTATTTTTTGAACCACAGAGGTCACAGGGGTGCACAGAGTTTTTTTAGTTAAGTGCTTAGATTATTACAAACAAATAATAGCTTTTACCTCTGTGTACCTCCGTGCCCTCTGTGGTTCATGCTTGTTATGAAGAACGATAATTAGGCGCTTCTTTGGTGATCGTCACATCATGCACATGCGACTCCGACATGCCTGCGCCCGAGATACGTACAAATTTTGGTTGGGTTCGCATGTCATCCAGTGTGGCACAACCCACGTAACCCATGCTGGAACGCAACCCGCCCACCATCTGATGCACGATGGCACTGAGCGGCCCTTTGTAAGCCACGCGACCTTCAATACCTTCGGGCACCAGTTTGTCGCTGCCTTCTGAGCTGTCCTGAAAATAACGGTCGCTGGAACCTTTTTTCATAGCACCAATAGAACCCATGCCACGATAGGATTTATACGAACGTCCCTGGTACAAAATCACTTCGCCCGGCGCTTCCTCGGTACCTGCCAGCATGCTACCCACCATGATGCAATAGCCACCGGCAGCAATTGCCTTGGCCATATCCCCTGAGTAACGAATACCGCCGTCAGCAATGATTGGCACACCGGTTCCCTCAAGCGCTTTTGCAACATTGTTAATCGCTGTTACCTGCGGCACGCCCACACCTGCGACAATGCGCGTGGTACAAATTGATCCGGGACCAATACCGACCTTCACCCCATCGGCACCCGCATCCATCAACGCCTTCGCAGCATCACCGGTGGCAATGTTGCCGCCAATGACCTGCACCCTGTAATTATCTTTCACCCACTTGACGCGATCGAGTACCGCCTGTGAGTGACCATGCGCGGTATCAACAACCAGCACATCTACGCCGGCAGCAACCAGCAGTTCAACACGTTGTTCAGTGCCTTCGCCGGTACCGACAGCTGCACCGACACGAAGCCTGCCATCAACATCTTTGCTGGCGTTTGGAAAATCCGTGGACTTCTGAATGTCTTTGACAGTAATCATGCCGCGAAGCTGAAATTTGTCATTAACGACTAACACGCGTTCGATACGGTGTTTGTGTAACAAACCGAGCACTTCTTCTTTTGACGCACCTTCTTTAACAGTGACCAGTTTTTCTTTAGGTGTCATCACGGCTGACACCGGCTGATCCAGATTGGTCTCGAATCGAACATCACGACTGGTGACCAGTCCCACAAGGTCACTACCCTGAATCACAGGTACGCCTGAAATCTTGTAGTGTTCGCGTAACTCGATAACCTTGCGAACCGTAGTGTCCGGCGCCACTAGAACCGGATCGGTAATCACACCACTTTCATATTTTTTGACACGGTTAACCTGCTCGGCCTGTTCTTCTGGCGTCAGGTTTTTGTGGATGATGCCTATACCGCCTTCCTGCGCCAGCGCAATCGACAAACGTGCTTCGGTAACGGTATCCATCGCTGCGGATAGCAGGGGGACTTTTAACTCGATATCGCGGGTAACTTTGGTGGTCAGATCAACATCTTTCGGCATCACCCGTGAGTGCGCGGGCACCAGCAAAACATCGTCAAAAGTGAGGGCTTCTTCGATAATTCGCATACGGGTTCCTATGGCCTTGTTTTAATTAGGTAAAGGCGCGCTATTATAGGCTTTTGGCGGTGACGGAACAATAACAAAGCCGGTTTTCAACAGAATAATTAGCGAGTATGATCGTCTCTTCCAATGATATAAAAAATTGATAGCAATTTACAACTACCAACCCAAGGGAGTACCCATGAAATTACGCACAATAAGCACCGCAGCTCTACTGGTATTACTCACAAGCCCGGTTATAAGCATGGCTGGCACCAGCTTCGATCAGGCCAAAAAAGAAGCCGTGGCTGAAATCGATAAAGCCAAAGCCGCCGGTTTTGAATGGCGCGATAGCCAAAAAATCCTGAAAAAAGCTGAGAAAGCCGAAAAAGCCGGCGACCACAAAAAAGCCTTAAAACTGGCTAACAAAGCCAAAAAACAGGGTATAGATGCGGTTACCCAATCAAAGGCTCAGACTAGCGCCGGGCCTCATTAAACCACCCCGCCGCAAACGGACAGGGTATTAACTGTAGGTGCGACTAAATCGCCAGGAGCGGTTTGAACGAAGCCCCGAAGGGGAGAGGCATAAGGACATGCCGAATAATTCATTCGCACCTACAGATTACGTGGCAAGCCACGAGGGATTACACCCACAGTGATTAAACCACTCAGCACCGTAATAAAAACAGGCCGGACTTCCGGCCTGTTTTTTTAGACTATGCCAATCAACCCGCCAGACAGGCAGCGCCAGATATTAACCGTCTCGCAACTCAATCGAGCTGCCGCAGACACACTCGAACAGAATTTCGCCTGGATATGGGTCGAAGGTGAAATTTCCAACCTGGCCCAGCCTGCTTCCGGACATATTTATTTCAGCCTGAAAGATGCCAACGCCCAGGTGCGCTGCGCCATGTTCAAAGGGCGCAACCGCGAGCTCGGCTTCCAGCCCGAAAACGGGCAGCAGGTCATCGTTCGTGGCAAGGTCAGCCTTTACCAGGCGCGTGGTGATTACCAGCTGATAGTTGACAGTATGGAAGATGCCGGCGATGGCATTCTAAGGCGCAAGTTTGAAGCCCTGAAAAACAAGCTGGCCAGCGAAGGTTTATTTGAGGAAAACAGCAAACAGGCGATCCCCGAGCACCCTGCCTGCATCGGTATTATCACTTCCAACACCGGTGCCGCCGTGCATGACGTACTGAGTGTGATTGAGCGCCGCTTTCCCTCCATCCCGGTAAAACTTTATGCGGTGCCGGTACAGGGCGTGCAAGCCGCCCCCGCAATTTGCAGAGCACTTGAAATAGCCGCTGAACATGATGCCTGCGATGTGCTGTTGCTGGTTCGCGGTGGCGGCTCACTCGAAGATTTATGGTCATTTAATGAGGAAAGCGTGGCGCGGGCCATTTTTGCCTGCCCCATCCCCGTGGTCAGCGGCATTGGCCATGAGGTAGATTTCACCATCGCAGATTTTGTCGCCGATTTACGAGCGGCCACGCCCACGGCAGCGGCCGAAACCGTCACCCCCGACCAGGAAAGCTGGCTGCAATCGCTGGCCTGGTACCAGCAACGTCTGTACCAACTGATGACCGAAAAAGTACAACGCCAGAATGAGCTACTCGACTGGTTAGCCAAACGTCTGGCACAGCAACATCCAGTCGCTGTCATGCAACGCCTCAGCCAGACCCTGGATGATCTGGACCAGCGCATGCGGTATGCCTGGCGTTTCCGTTTTCAGCAAGCCCGTAATAGCACCCGGCAGCTTAACTCGCGCTTGCTGGCAGCATCCCCTGAACTTGTGCTCAACCACCACAAACACCGTCTACAAATTCTGACACAAAAGCTAAGTTATCGAATCTCCACCCTGCTGGATCGGCAAAAAGCCCGCCTCAGCAACTGCGTACGCGCATTACAGGCCATCAGCCCATTACAGACGCTGGAGCGCGGTTATTCCATCACCACGGACAGCAGCGGTAAAGCCATCATTAATACAAAAAAAATGTCAAAAGGTGATGAAATCCAAACTACACTGTATAAAGGTAGGATAATCAGTCGCATAGAACAAATCCTTAAAAACCAGTAGCCACAGGGAACCTGATTACCTCAAAATTGCCTAAAAAAAGCCGCTTGAGTTAGTTGCATACACCACCTGTTTTATGATAAATAGTCGCGCTTGATTTTATTTTGCAAGATTTCGGAGTAATTTAATGGCTGAAGCACAGCTAAAAGAACACACTTTCACCCCCTATAAACCCAAAAAGGGTGAAAACTATATGAGTGAAGGACAGGTCGCCCATTTCACTGAGATGCTGAACGCATGGAAAAAAGACCTGATGGCGGAAGTTGATCGCACGGTCGATCATATGCAGGACGAAGCGGCGAACTTTCCTGATCCCGCCGACCGCGCGACGCAGGAAGAAGAGTTTAGCCTGGAGCTGCGTACACGCGACCGCGAACGTAAACTCATCAAGAAAATCGATGACACCATGGGCCTGATTAGCAGTGGCGAATATGGCTATTGCGATACCTGCGGTGTTGAAATTGGATTGAAGCGGATGGAAGCAAGGCCGACGGCGACGCAGTGTATTGATTGTAAGAGTCTTGATGAGATTAAGGAAAGGCAGACTAAGGGGTAAGAGATAGTCTTTAGTTGGCAGTTGGCAGTTGGCAGTTGGCAGTTGGCAGAAAAAGCTAAACCTTTAAAATCTATTAAAAAGCCGAGGCATATGCTTCGGCTTTTTCTTTGGAGCTTAACTTTTCAATTTCTGGTGTAGGTGCGAATTTATTCGCACAAAACGACCAGATAGCTAGTCTGTAACTTTTGTGCGAATAAATTCGCACCTACACAACTTCGTAAGGTGAGCATTGCTCATCTTCGTCAACGCCTGCAAAATAACGACCATGCGTTCGCCCTATCTGTCATTAAATTTCTTTTAAAATTATGGAGTTATAATAACCCGCATGAGCACTTCCCGTTACATCGGGCGATATGCACCTTCACCTACCGGCCCACTTCATTTCGGTACCCTGGTTGCAGCGGTCGGTAGTTATCTACAGGCTAAATCCCGGCAGGGCCAGTGGCTGATGCGTATCGAGGACGTTGATATCACACGAAGCGTTACCGGTGCTGCTGATGACATGTTACGCAGCTTCGAACGCTTTGGTTTTGAGTGGGATGGTGAGGTGATCTATCAGTCACAACGCACCGAACACTACGAGCAGGCACTGGCTACCTTAACCGGGAAAAATCGGGTTTACCCCTGCACCTGCTCACGTAAACAAATCGCCGATGACAGCAGCGAAGGTGTGTCCACAGGCATTTACAATGGCAAATGCCGATCTCGAAGCCTGCCACTTAACGTAGAACATGCGCTTCGACTACGCGCCGGCGACACCGCTATTACATTCGAAGACCTGGTTATGGGCAGGCACAGCCAACAGCTCGACACCGAATGCGGTGATTTTGTCATCAAACGCCGCGATGGCCTGTTCGCCTACCAGCTTGCCGTGGTGGTGGATGATGCACTGCAGGGCGTGACAGAGGTGGTTCGTGGCACTGATTTGCTCGACTCGACCCCGAGGCAAATTTATCTTCAGCAGCAACTCGGTTATGCGCAGCCTGACTACCTGCACTTGCCACTGGTGATGGATGAAACCGGGCAAAAGCTGGGCAAATCCACTGGCGCAGCGGCTCTCGACAGTTCGCAACCCGTCAAATCGCTGCTCGCCGCCCTCAAACACCTGGGGCAACAACCTCCGGCTGAACTGCAAGCAACCGAACTGAAATCGTTCTGGCAGTGGGCTATTGAGCACTGGAAACTCCACAACATCCCCAAACAAAACCAAACACTTACACTATAGAAACCTGTCATACCTGCCAGTCCCCTCTCCCAATTCTGGGAGAGGGTTAGGGTGAAGGTTAAATAAACTACCCCGCTGCAAGCAGACAGTATTACTGTAGGAGCGGCTTTAGCCGCGAATGACGTACTGTCGCGGCTAAAGCCGCTCCTACAACAACGCTGCAAGTTGCGAGGAATTAAACCCTTAAAGATTAAAGCAAACTTGCAGCCCCACTCCCGCCCTGTGTATTATCAAGGGTCTTCGTTTTCACAATAATTCAATAAAGGAAAACCCCGTGTCCAGCAACGAGATAAATTCAGTACTGATAGAAACCCGCAAATTTGAAGCTCCGGCAGAATTCACCGCCAAAGCACGACTCAAACCCGCCGACCTGGAAGCCCTGTACCAACAGGCCGCTGAAGATCACGAGGGCTTCTGGGCGCAACAGGCGAAGGAACACATCCGTTGGCACAAACCTTTCAGCACCGTGCTCGATGACAGCAATGCGCCCCACTTCAAATGGTTCACCGACGGCGAAATGAATGTCAGCTGGAACTGCATCGACAAACACCTCGAAAACAACGCCGACAAAACCGCCATTATTTTTGAAGGTGAACAGGGCGATAAACGCCACATCACTTACCAGACATTGCACGATGAAGTGTGCCAGTTTGCCAACGGTTTAAAAGCGCGTGGCATTAAAAAAGGCGACCGCGTTATTATTTATATGCCGATGACACCGGAAGCCGTCATCGCCATGCAGGCCTGCGCACGTATCGGCGCGATTCACTCCGTTGTATTTGGCGGCTTCTCGGCAAGCTCGTTACGCGACCGCATTGAAGATGCCTCCGCAGCTATGTTAATTACTGCCGATGGTGGCCACCGCGGCGGTAAAATTGTTGAATTGAAACAAGCCGCTGATGAAGCTTTATCAAAAGGTTGTGAGTGCATTAAAAATGTCATCGTTTTAAAACGCACCGGTCATGACATCAACATGCAGCAAGGCCGCGACCACTGGTGGCATGAAATCGTAGAAGACCAGGCAAGCACCTGCGAACCGGAATGGGTCAATGCCGAACACCCTTTGTTTCTTTTATACACCTCCGGCTCCACCGGCAAACCCAAAGGCATCCAGCATTCCAGCGCCGGTTATTTGCTCAACGCTATCCAGACCAATCTATGGGTATTCGATTTACGCGATGACGATATTTTCTGGTGTACAGCTGATGTCGGCTGGATTACCGGCCACACCTACGTTGCCTATGGCCCGTTAGCTGCAGGCTCTACCGTTGTTATTTATGAAGGCGCACCCGTCGTGCCCGATGCAGGCCGCTTCTGGAAAATGGTTGAAGACCACAAGGTGAGTGTTTTTTACACCGCGCCCACCGCGATTCGCGCACTGATGAAATTCGGCGATGAATTTCCGAATAAATATGATCTCTCATCCATCCGTTTACTCGGCACGGTAGGCGAACCTATCAACCCGGAAGCCTGGATGTGGTATCACAAAGTTATCGGTAAAGAACGTTGTCCGATTGTGGATACCTGGTGGCAAACCGAAACCGGTGCCAACATGATTGCACCGATTCCCGGCGTCACTGCCACCAAACCCGGCTCCTGCACCCGCGCCCTACCCGGCATCGATGCTGATGTGGTCAATGAAGATGGCGAGTCTATTACCGAAGCCAACAAGGGTGGTTACCTGGTCATCAAAAAACCCTTCCCCTCCATGTTGCGCACCATTTGGGGTGACGACCAACGCTATGTTGATACCTACTATCCGAAATTTGATGGCAAATATTATCTGGCGGGTGACAGCGCACGCATCGATGAAGATGGTTATTTCTGGATAAT
>QIHT01000118.1 GCA_003229115.1 Gammaproteobacteria bacterium
AAAACGATAACGATGACAGTGGTAATTGAGTATACTTAGCACTGTGTGAGTTTTTAAGCGGTCGCTTTAAGCGACCGTTTTTATTGCCTGGTATTAAACCACCCCGCCGCAAGCAGACGGGGTATTAATTGTAGGTGCGACTAAATCGCCAGGAGCGATTTGAACGAAGCCCCGGAGGGGAGAGGCATAAGGACATGCCGAATAATTTATTCGCACAAAACGTCCAGATAGCTAGCCCATCACCTCTGTGCGAATGAATTCGCACCTACAAAATACGTGGCAAGCCACGGGGAATTACACCCACAGTGATTAAATCATATTCATATCTAATTTCTAGATAATAACTATAACTTATTGAATAATATAATTAACACATCAGATAAAAACTTAATGTGGTTTGTGATTAATGTTTGAGCGCCCGGGTATTGGTGAACGAGCGGTGCTCGTGCACATGGATATCATGGACGAATCTCACCGCGAAGACCTGGATGAGTTTAAAGAACTGGCAACTTCTGCCGGTGCTGAAATCACCGCTATCGCCACCACCAGCCGGAACAAGCCTGAAGCTAAATATTTTATCGGGGTCGGCAAAGCTCAGGTGAAGTGGTGCTGTTCAACCATGCACTGACTCCCTCACAGGAGCGCAATCTGGAAGGTCTGCTTGAATGCCGCGTGTTAGACCGCACTGGTCTGATTCTGGATATTTTTGCGCAGAGAGCACGTTCGTTTGAGGGCAAGCTTCAGGTCGAACTGGCCCAGCTCAAACACATGATGACGCGCCTGATTCGTGGCTGGACTCACCTTGAGCGTCAAAAGGGCGGTATCGGCCTGAGGGGGCCGGGTGAAACCCAGTTGGAAACTGACCGCCGCTTACTGGGCTTGCGCGTCAAACAGATCAATAAACGGCTGGAAAAAGTTCGCAAACAGCGCGAACAGGGGCGACAGTCTCGCCTCAAAGCAGAAATCCCCACGGTTTCACTGGTGGGTTATACCAATGCGGGCAAATCCACACTTTTTAATCAACTGGCGAATGATGATGTTTATGTGCAGGATCAGCTTTTCGCCACGCTCGACCCGACCCTGCGTCGCCTGCAAATCGCCAGTGATGTCAAAGTGATCCTGGTGGACACTGTGGGTTTTATCCGGCACCTGCCACATGACCTGGTCAACGCTTTTCGCTCTACCTTGCAGGAGACCATCGAGGCGCAGTTGTTACTGCATGTGGTTGATGCCTCTGATGAAAACAGAGATGGCAACATCTTTGAGGTAGAATCTGTACTGCAACAAATCGGCGCTGATAAAGTCGATCTGATTCAGGTGATGAATAAAATTGATCTGGCGGGAACCCGGCCACGCGTAGATACTCATAACGATGGCAGAATCAAGCGTATCTGGTTGTCAGCGGTGACCGGTGAGGGTGTGGATTTGCTGGAACAGGCCCTGGCTGATTACTTTCGTGACGAGATGGTGTCGGGCGAAATCCGCCTGCAGCCGGCTCAGGCAAGAATTCGAGCCCTGCTGTTCGAATTGGGTGTGGTGCAGAGCGAAACGGTTGATGATGACGGTTGTTTCCACCTGGACGTGTGTATCGCAAAGCGCGATCTCAACCAGTTGGCGCGGCGTGAGTCGATGAAAATGGATGATCTTTTACCGATAACTGCCAGTTAATTCTTATATTTGCTTGCGAGGACTGAGCAAGCCACCTAAAATGCTACCTGTTTTGGCGCTAGATTCTGCAAGCAAAATTGGGGCGCGTCTTATAAATTATGTGGGAGTAATGCATGGCCTGGAATGAACCTGGCGGGAACGGTAAAAAAGATCCATGGGGCGGCGGTAATCGCGGCGACCAGGGGCCACCCGATCTCGATGAAGTTTTCCGTAATATTCAGAAAAAATTTGGCAGCCTGTTTGGCGGCAAAGGCGGCGGTGGCGGTTCGAAAATGCCAGGCTCGGTTGGCGGCATGGGCATAGGACTGGTTATTGGGCTGCTCGTGATTTTGTGGGGTCTGACAGGGTTTTACAAAATTGAAGAGGCTGAACGGGGCGTAATATTGCAGTTTGGTAAGCACGTCGAAACCACCACCAGTGGTTTGCACTGGCACTTGCCATTCCCTATAGAAGCGGTAGAAAAAGTGAATGTCGCAGAGCGTCGACAGGTTCCCTACAAGGCCACGGTATTAACCCAGGACGAGAATATCATTGATCTGCAGGGTACCTTGCAGTATCAAATTATTGATGCTGAAAAATTTCTGTTTAACGTAAAAAACCCTGAGACTTCGCTGAATCATGCTATCGAAAGTGCCTTCAGGACCACGGTGGGACAGAGCAAGATGGACTTCATTATTACTGAAGGACGTAACCAGATCGCCTTTTTAATCAAAGAAGCCGTGCAGGATATTGTTGACCAGTACGGTACTGGCCTGTCGATTATTGAAGTCAACATTCAGGACGTAAGCCCGCCGCAAGCAGTGCGTCAGGCATTTCAGGATGTTATTCAGGCGCGAGAAGACAAGCAACGTTTAATCAATGAAGCTGAAGCCTACCGAAATGAAGTGCTTCCAAAAGCCCGTGGTGCAGCTGCGCGTATGCTTGAAGAAGCCAGCGCCTATGAACAGGAAGTGGTGGCAAGAGCCGAAGGTGAAGCTGATCGTTTTGTAAAACTGCTAAAAGAATACAAGAAGGCACCCAAGGTGACGCGCGATCGTTTATACCTGGATATGATGGAGTCGGTATTAAACAACAGCTCCAAGGTGATGGTGGACATAGAAGGCGGCAACAATCTTTTGTATCTGCCGCTGGATAAATTAATGTCACGTGATGCGGTAGACACAAGCAGAATCGAAGGAAGTCTGAAAGAATTGCAGCAGCGTGAACTACTCAGAAGGGCAAGACAACAGGGTCAACGACCAACGTCTAACACGCGCTCAAGGGAGACCAGATAATGGCTAATGCATTAAAAATTATTTTACCTGTCGGCTTACTGATTCTGTGGGCATCAATATTCTTTGTTGATGAACGGGAAAAAGCACTATTGTTAAAGTTTGGTGAGATTGTCGGTTCCAATTACGAGCCTGGAATACAGTTCAAAATACCATTCATCAACAAAGTGAGAAAATTTGATGATCGAATACTGACTATTGATGCGAGACCGAGTAGTTTTTCTACCATCGAGCAGAAGTACCTGTTGGTCGATTCTTATGTGAAATGGCGCATTCTTGATGAAGTCAAATACTGGAAAGCCACGGGCGGTAACCAGGATAATGCGGGGCAATTGCTCTACGAAGTTATCAATAAAGGCTTGCGTGATGAGTTTGGTAAAAGAACCATTCAGGAAGTGGTTGCCGGTGATCGTGGCGACATCATGGACATCATGACCGAGCAAGCCTCGAAAAAAGCAGAAACCCTGGGCATTGAAGTGATTGATGTTCGAATCAAGAAAATTGAATTGCCTTCAGAGGTTAGTGCTTCTGTTTATAACCGGATGCGTACCGGTCGTGAACTTGTCGCACGCGATTTGCGATCTAAAGGTTCGGAAGCCTCTGAGCGCATACAAGCTGATGCTGATCGCCAACGTTCTGTCGTACTTGCGGAAGCCTATCGTGATTCTGAAATTGCGCGCGGTAATGGTGATGCAGAAGCCACCGAAATTTATGCGAAAGCCTTTGGTAAAAACAGGGAGTTTTATAAATTCACCCGAAGCCTTAATGCGTACAAGGAAAACTTCTCTACCAGTAATGATGTGATTTTGCTGCAACCGGATTCCGAGTACTTCAAGTATTTCAAAAATCCAGCCCCCAGATAATCATTTAACATGGGCGAAATAACGATATAACTCGATATGTGGGTATCTCTATTAATCAGGATTTTCGTTCGAGTTCAAGTCGGATGGATTTCGAGAACCGCAGTGTATAAGTCATACCTGAGGGTCGCAGAAATTCATTCAACGCAGAAACCGGGCGAAAAGACAATTAATAGAGGTGCCCATGTGGGATGATCTGGTACGTGCTATTGCCCTTGTGTTAGTCATCGAAGGCATGCTGCCTTTTTTGAGCCCGGACGGTTGGCGGCAGGCCATGATTCAAGCAGGGCGATTATCTGATAAAACTTTACGTATCATTGGCCTTGCCAGCATGATTGTGGGCGTTCTGGTTTTGTACATGACGCGATAAGCGATACGCATTAGCGAAAAAATATGACAGGCTCTAATAAAAATCGCCCCAATGATTACTGGGTGTTGCCGCAGGGCATAGAAGAATCGCTGCCTGAAGATGCAGCCCGTCTGGAAACCCTGCGCCGCGATTTACTGGATCTCTATGCAAGTTGGGGATATGAACTTGTCATGCCTCCGTTTATTGATCACATAGAGTCCTTGCTCACAGGCACCGGGCACGATCTTGATCTGCAAACTTTTAAACTGGTCGATCAGGTCAGTGGTCGAACCCTTGGCGTACGTGCTGACATGACACCGCAGGTTGCGCGTATTGATGCGCACCAGTTGAAGCGAGAAGTGCCAACACGACTGTGTTACATGGGCACCGTACTGCGCGCCCGCCCTGATTCATTTGGCAGCAGCCGTAGCCCTCTGCAGGTCGGTGCCGAACTTTATGGCCACGCCGGGGTAGAGTCAGACGTTGAAATACTGGGGCTAATGCTGAATACACTGTCAGTGGTTGGTGTAGATAACATTTACGTTGATCTGGGTAATGTTGATATTTTCAGAGGTCTTGCGCAGCAGGCAGGTTTGAGCGCGAACGATGAAAGTCGTTTGTTTGAAATGCTACAACGTAAAGCGGTATCAGAAATTGAACAGTTGCTCGACGAATTGAAGTTAGATAAAGATCTTCGACAGATGCTGTCTTCTTTAGTTGAACTAAATGGTGGCGCAAGCGTAATACAACGCGCGCGAAAAGTTCTGAATAAAGCCAATGCTGATGTGAAAAACGCTATCGATTACCTGGAAAAAACAGCGGATAAGGTAATGGCACGTTTTGATAAGGTCGGTTTTAATTTTGATCTTGCTGAATTGCACGGTTATCACTACCAGACCGGCGTGGTGTTCGCGGCCTTTGTCCCAAAACGAGGCGAAGCCATCGCACGCGGTGGGCGCTACGATGATATCGGCCAGATATTTGGCAATGCACGCGCAGCCACCGGCTTTAGCACAGACTTAAAATTACTCGATACCTTAACAACGCGTGAATTCAAAAAAGCGAGCCGCATATTCGCGCCGACAACTGATGATGAAACTTTGATCAGTAAAATTAACGAGCTCCGTAAACAGGGTGCCTGTGTTGTAGAACAACTCCCAGGCCAATCCGGTGATGCAACAGCTATGGACTGCGATAAAGTACTCAAATTTATAGATGACAGGTGGCAGGTGATCAGCGCATGATTTTTCACTTTTCACTTTTCACTTTTCACTTTTCACTATTTTATAGGGTTTAAAAGCCATGGCAAGAAATGTTGTCGTGCTCGGCAGTCAGTGGGGCGATGAAGGTAAGGGAAAAATAGTCGATCTGTTAACCGATCGTGCTGCAGCAGTGGTGCGTTTTCAGGGCGGTCATAATGCAGGCCATACCCTGGTTATTGGCAAGGAAAAAACGGTTTTGCATTTAGTCCCATCCGGCATATTGCGCGATAACGTCACCTGTCTAATCGGAAATGGTGTTGTGTTATCACCTGACGCATTATTTAAAGAGCTGGGCGAACTTGAAGCGCGCGGTATTCCTGCGAGCGACCGCATTGGAATATCCGAAGCCTGTCCTTTAATTCTTCCTTATCATATTGCACTGGATCAGGCGCGAGAAATTGCGCGCGGCAAACAGGCTATCGGCACCACAGGCCGTGGCATTGGCCCTTGTTACGAAGACAAGGTTTCTCGTCGCGGCATTCGCCTTGCGGATTTAAAAAACCTGGAGAAGTTTAAGGAAAAACTGGCAGGTGTTATGGAATACCATAACTTTGTACTGAAAAATTATTTCAAACAGGAAGAAGTCGATTATCAAACCGTGCTTGACGGTGTGATGTCCTACCGCGATAAATTGTTATCACTGATTGCCGATGTACCGGGCATCATTGACAGCTATCGTAAAGACGGCAAGAGCGTTATGTTTGAAGGTGCGCAAGGCACCTTGCTTGATATCGATCAGGGAACCTACCCGTTTGTAACCTCTTCAAATACAACTGCAGGCGGTGCCTGCACCGGTAGTGGTATCGGCCCTAAAGACCTGGATTATATTCTTGGCATCACTAAAGCCTACACCACACGCGTCGGTGCTGGCCCGTTCCCGACAGAATTATTCGATGATGACAAAAATGATCCAGGTATAGGCCAACACCTGGCGACAGTTGGGCGTGAAGTAGGAGCAACCACAGGACGTGATCGCCGCTGCGGCTGGTTTGATGCAGTGGCATTGCGCCGCGCTGCACAAATTAACAGCCTGACAGGTTTGTGCATTACCAAACTGGATGTACTGGACGGACTCGAAACTATCAGGCTATGTGCCAGTTATAACTACCAGGGCGAGAATCTACACATGCCACCCCTCGGCGCGGATGCCATCGAACAATGTGAGTCGGTTTATGAATCCATGCCGGGCTGGAGCGAATCAACGGTCGGTGCCAAACGCATGGATGACCTGCCGGAAAATGCCAGAAATTATCTAAAACGTCTGGAAGAAGTCGTCGGTGTTCCAGTCGATATCGTGTCTACAGGCCCGGAACGTGATGAAACGATTATTCTGAATCACCCGTTTGGTTAGGTAAATTTGACTCCGACACCTGCCATCCATTTGGCATGCAGATTTTTAGCGATGCTAGTCACGCTCTAACTTATTCTGCATTGCTGGCGGACGACATGTTCAATTCTCTGTAATGCAGAATACTCTCCGTATAATGTCTCAAATTCCTCCCTGGCGGGTTCCAGTTTTTCAATAAGTGCATTAGCGGTTTCTGAAACGAGATTTTTCACAAGTCTCGGTGCGACATCACATCGCCTGGCAAGCTCATTCCAGTGTTCTTCATCGACATGGCCTGGGTCGCGTTGGCCACCAATATCAAACGCAAGATGCTCATCAATGCGTTCAATGGCTCGAGTGCATATCAAGTCGTAGAAAGGTGCAAGTCGGGTTTCGCCATCTTGTGTATACAGCAGTGAGAGATTCTTGGCGTGTCCGTCTGAATTACCAGCGAGATAATTAAATATCTGCCAGCGCAGCAGGTTTTGAATATCGATGGCAGGATTTGAAGAAACCTCTCTTAGCAAGTGAAAACAGTCAGCAAATGTGGGGCCACCGTTTTCCTGATATTTTCTATCGTGGCTGAAACCCAATGCCTGACAAAAATCTTCCTGATGCAGGCGGATTAGTCTGTCACCCATCCATATTCTGTCGTAACGCTCAATTTGTGCGAAATGAGTTTCATCTTTGCTGCACAGCACGATGTTGACGACGGGTAAATTAATATGCGATGCAAGCAGAGTGGTGAAAGTCTCGTAGGCAGGCAGGTGATGATAATCTCTGATTTCAAATTTCAATATATGACTGGTTGGTGCTTCAATCTGAGGAAGAAAATACTCGCCATCCCGTACCAGAACCGGGCATTTGTTCTGTGCGCCGGCCAGGGAAAGTCTGGGGCGCTGATCAGCTGGGAAAGCCGTATAAATCTGGCCTCGGCGCTGGAGTAATTGGGCAAAGTCTGCATCATCAAGCGGTCTGTAATTAAAATCATGCTCGGGTGTCCTCTCAACAGGCAGGATGCTGAGCGCACCCGCGCACTCTCCACCAATAGCCCGCAATAATTCAAAATCAGAATTTGAAATTTTTAGATCACGCACGACACGTTCACGAACATTACCCTCAGGTAGCAAGTTGCCAAAGAAGCGGTGTGCGATCCCGTCAGCGGGGGAGCATTCTTCTTCACTGGCAGGTAGGGTCTGAGAAATTACAAAATTCCCATCTCTAAGCCAGTCTTCAGAATACCTGAACCCAATAGCTGCCGTTGCGTTACGCCACAGAAAACCAACCAGCCTGTCTTCAAACCACACATTCAGTGAGTCAGGATCAATCATTGTTTTTCTCCTGGGTGATTACAGGCGTTGAAGAGCGCGTCTGGATGGAAATATCTAGCCCAAGGGTTAGCAGTACCTTCAGAACCTTACCAATTTCAGCGGTCTGCTTGCCCCGTTCCAGCTCTGACAGAAATCGCTGACTCACATTTGCCAGGCCAGATACCGTCTCTATCGTCAGATTCTTGCTGTTTCGATATTCACGGATGAATTGGCCGAGTTCTTTAGTGGACCTTGGTGAAGCTGATGTTTTTGTCTTGATTGACATAGTGCTTTCCAGTAGTTATTACCGTACGGTAATAAATAGCACTGATAGCCGGATAAATCAATATAATATTACCGTACGATAAAAAACATACAATTTGATGTTTTTTCAAGTATAAAAAGTACCGTACGATAATATTAAATATGGTATAGCTACTGAATGCAGAACTTCAGGTGTCGGAGTCAAACTTCAGGTGTCGGAGTCAAATTTTGCAAATTTGACTCCGACACCTGACATCAATCTGATATTCAGGGTATCTTCATACCCCAGTCATATGCAAAAGTCTTGCATTATTGTCGGTTTTAGCATATAAACGGGGAATGACTTCTCTTGACTATTATCTTGACGAACAGCTTTCTCGTGGCCGTGCCTACTTCTCTCGGGAAGAGGCGTTAGAAGGGCTCGGCCTGAGTACGGAGGCGTTCATCGCCGCCGCTGGTAGGTTGGCCAGAAAGCATCGGCTGGCGTCACCCCGTCGTGGTTTCTACCTGGTATTGCGGCCGGAGGATAGGATAAGTGGAGCACCTGATCCGGCTTGCTGGATCGACCCCCTGATGAAATATCTAGGCCTCGACTATCGAATCTCTTTGTTGCGGGCAGCTGCTTTTCACGGTTCATCGCATCAGGCGGCCATGGTTTTTCAGGTGATTGTTCCAAAACAGCTACGGGCGCTGGATATTGGTCGTCACCAACTTCAGTTTATTTACCAGAATCCGGTAGTTTTTACCAAAACTAACTTGCCAGAGTGGCTTGGGCGAATAAAAAATGAAGCAGGATATGCGAAGGTGGCGGGTGTAGAGCTAGCTCTTCTGGATTGTACCCGCTATTTTCACAAGGCAGCTGGCATTAATGGTTTGGCGCAAATTGTGAAGGATATAGGTGCCAGCGCTAACCCCGGCAATCTTGCCAGGCTTGCTATCGTATATGAGAGTACCGCTGTGAGACGTCTCGGGTATTTACTTGAGCGCGCAGGTCATAGCCGTCAGGCAGAGGTTCTTGAGTCTTTTGCCAGGAAAGCCAAATCGATGAAGTTGCTGGATCCTTCAATCAAGCCTTTAATGCAATCAGCGGTTAAAGAATACGAAAAAGATACTAAATGGATGCTGATGATTAATGAAACTGTAGAGATAGACGATTGATTCCGAGTTCATATATTCAGGAGTGGAGTAGCGAAGCGCCCTGGCCTGATTCAAGACAGATTGAGCAAGATCTGATCATAACCCGTGGGAATTCCAGGGACAGTTTACCTATTTAGAATTTCAACCATTAACAATTAAGTACACTGTCCCCGTAAAGCTTACACTGTCCCCGTAAAGCCCAAGTATTTTTTTATTGCATTGGTTGTCGTGGGCTTAAATCTAGTTTAGGCAATCCTGTTATTGCTAAATAGGATTTGGATTAGATGTTAGAATTTAGTTTAATTGTTGGATGTATAAATTACGTGACCAAATGAGGTGGTACAGCAGACGTGAAATCAAAGATGCCTTACTTTCTAAAAACATCAGAAAACATAGACAAGATAACATCTCTAGTTAACACTCCAGCGATAAAGGCTGTAGCTGAGCTTCGATTATCTATGCTTGACTCCTCTGCGATAAAATCTGCAGCTAAACTTCGGTTATCTATGCTTGACTCCTCTGCGTTGAAGGCTGTAGCGGAACTACAGTCATCCATGCTTGGCTCCTCTGCGTTAACGTCTGCGGCTGAACTTCGGTTATCTATGCTTGACTCTTCTGCGATAAAGTCTGCAGCGAAACTGCAGTCATCCATACTTGACTCCTCTGCATTAACGTCTGTAGCTGAACTTCGGTCATCTATGCTTGGCTCTTCTGCGTTGAAGGCTGTAGCGGAACTGCAGTCATCTATACTTGGCTCCTCTGCGTTAACGTCTGCGGCTGAACTTCGGTTATCTATGCTTGACTCTTCTGCGATAAAGTCTGCAACGAAACTGCAGTCATCTATACTTGACATTGCTACGTCTACAGTAAAATCCATGGAAGGACTTCAGTCATCAATAATTGATGCTGTTACGTTAACATCTATTGATGGTTTGCCTGCTGATGACATGTTTAATGCGTCAACTATAGATGCTATGCAGTTAGCAATGCCATCTATTAATTCAGCTACTCTGGCAGCTCTGAAATCATTCCAGATAGATATTGGCGAACATAATTTGTCCAATGACGAAAATATAGATGTAGATGAAAAGGATAAGCTAGAGAATAACTTATTAAGTGAAGTTGTTGAGACTCTTAATACATCTAAAGAGTTCCAGTTATTATCAGATAGCTCAAAAACATTTCTTTTGTATGTGTATCATAAGTATATTCTTCAAGTTCTACTAAGTCTTGTTGCAAGTATTATTGTCGTTTTAAATCAGGATGAAATTCTTGAAATACAGGAGAAGTTCCAAGCTGCCGAATCACCAGCGCAAGTGAAGAAATTAATGAAATCACAACCCATAATTAGTAATAGTGAGTTGCTAAAAGGGTATCGAGTTACTACAGATAGATTGAACTTGAGGGCAGAGCCTAAAATGAAATCTGATGTGATTGTGACTTTGCCAATCCACACGCTTATAAATGTTATAGATAAATCAAAACGTTCATGGCTTTATGTGGAGCTAGAGATTGAAGGTGAATTACTTGAAGGGTGGGTGGCTAGGCGTCATACTGCCTATTTTAAATAGACATGTTTACTGTACTTCTATACATGAGATGTTTGGAGATAAAGGAACTACTTTCGTTGAGAAGGTAACTCACCAGAAATAAAAAAAGCCGCCTGCTGTGAGACGACTTCGAATACCTATTTAGTGTTGCTTTTAGTGGCAGTGATAGGTGCCCTTCTTGTAGTCATTGTGGCAGCCCTCAGCATTTGTTCTACCACTATGAGAAGTGGTGGTGCCATCATCATGGATGTGATCTGTAGCAATGAGTCTTGAAGCTATTACAGAACCACCACTTAGAAGAAGAAACACGGCAATTGCAGCAAATGTTTTTTTCATTTTTAACTCCCTAAGCATTTGTTTACTGATAGTTATCTATCAAGATGTTAGTCGTTGATTAGTATACAAGCTTAGTGTTTGCATGCAAGTTAGCGCTTCTTAAGGTAACGGTTTAAGTTATTGATTAATAAAGAAAAATGTATAATGGTGCCGAGAAGAGGACTTGAACCTCCACGGGGTTACCCCCACTAGCACCTGAAGCTAGCGCGTCTACCAATTCCGCCACCTCGGCATGGAATGCGATCACAGCAGGTCGCGAACATTACACGGCGTTATTCTGCTTGTCAATTTGAGTCTGATGCTGCCACTTCAGACAGTGTAAAATGCCGGTTATGCCAAAAAAAGTTAGAAAAAAGACCAAAAAGAAAAGCAAGAGTCCAGCCAGACTTGAATCCAAACTGAGAAACCGTAAACACAGCAAGGTGGTAGATCCAGAGGCTGGGCTGGAGGCCCAAAAGTACCAGAATCCAATCGCCAGCCGCACCCTCATTCTCAAGCTGATTCGTGATCATAATGCGATGACCCTGAGCGAAATGTTCGAGCAGTTGAAAATGAAAAGTGCTGACCAGCAGGAAGCTTTGCGTCGTCGCCTTGGCGCCATGGTGCGCGACGGTCAGTTGGTACAAAACCGGCGCGGCGGTTATCTTTCGGTTGAGGAAGCTGATCTGATACGTGGACGTGTCATCGCACACCGTGATGGATTTG
Source organism: Gammaproteobacteria bacterium (assembly GCA_003229115.1). Taxonomy (GTDB): domain Bacteria; phylum Pseudomonadota; class Gammaproteobacteria; order SZUA-229; family SZUA-229; genus SZUA-116. Next base: position 12,040 of record QIHT01000118.1, read on the forward strand.
GTTTTCTGGTGCCTGAGGAAGGTGGTGATGATCTTTTCCTCAGTGCGCGCCAGATGCGAACCTTGTTACATGGTGATCATGCCGTCGTACAGGTAGCGGGTATTGATCGGCGCGGTCGCCGCGAAGGTGCTGTTATCAGTGTTTATGAGCGCGCCAACCAATTTGTAGTAGGGCGTCTGTTTATCGAAAGCGGCATTTCATACATGTCTCCCGACAATAAACGAATTACCCAGGATATTCTGTTGCCTGGTGATTCACTCGGTGGTGCAGAGTCGGGACAGATCGTCAAAGTAGAAATCACCAAACAGCCGACTTTCAAAAATCAACCTATCGGTCGTGTGGTTGAAGTCATTGGCGACCACATGGCGCCGGGTATGGAAATCGAAATGGCAATTCACAACCATGGATTGCCGTATGAGTGGCCAGACGGAGTTGAGGAAGAAGCGGCTCGGTTAGGCGGTGAGGTCAAAAAGAAAGATAAAGAAGGCCGCGTGGATTTGCGCGCACTACCTTTAGTTACCATCGATGGTGAAGATGCCAGGGATTTTGACGATGCCGTTTATTGTGAGCCGGCGAAGGATGGCTGGCGCTTACTGGTTGCTATTGCGGATGTCGCGCATTATGTGAAATTAAATTCAGCACTGGATAAGAGTGCCTACGAGCGGGCTACATCAGTGTATTTTCCGGGCAGGGTGATTCCCATGTTGCCTGAAGAAATTTCTAATGGTTTATGTTCACTTAACCCTGATGTTGATCGTTTGTGCATGGTTTGTGAAATGCACGTTGATAGTGAAGGTGAAGTCACAGACCATTCTTTTTATGAAGCAGTTTTCCGCTCTCACGCTCGGCTCACTTACGATCAGGTGGCAGAGGCTATCGTTGAAAAAAATGAAACAACCCGAAAATCGTTAAGCGGTTTACTGGTGCATCTTGAATCCTTGTATGCATTGTACGGTTGTTTTATAAAAGCGCGAAAGAAGCGTGGTTCCATTGAATTTGATACCACAGAAACAAAAATAGAGTTCACTCAGGATAAACGTATATCAAGCATTAAGCCCATGATCAGAAATGATGCGCATAAAATCATTGAAGAGTGCATGATTGCGGCTAATGTTTGTGCTGCTAAATTTATTCTTAAGCACAAATTGCCCTGCCTTTATCGTGTCCATGATGTGCCTGATGACGATAAGATTGAAGACCTTAGAGGTTTTCTCAGCGAGCTGGATCTGAAACTGGGTGAGCCACAGAAAAAGATTTCATCAAAGGATTATTCGGAGTTGACTAACCAGCTAAAGGGGCGCGAAGACAGTCATTTGATTCAGACCTTGCTGCTGCGTTCTTTAAAACAGGCGCAATACAAGCCTGAGAACTCCGGACATTTTGGCCTGTCGCTTTCCAGTTATGCGCATTTCACATCGCCGATTCGGCGTTATCCTGATCTGCTGGTGCATAGAGCCATCAAACACATTGTGAACAAGCGTAAAAATAGCGATTTTGCTTACGACCAGAAACAAATGATCGGTTTAGGCGAGCACTGTTCTACCAATGAACGTCGTGCCGACGAAGCCACACGCGATGCAGAATTCGCACTCAAATGTGATTACATGATGGATAAGGTCGGTAACGAGTTCGCGGCACATGTGACTTCAGTATTGTCATTTGGTTTGTTTGTGGAGCTGGATGAATTATATGTAGAAGGTTTAATCCATGTAACAAGTTTACCAAAAGATTATTATGAATTTGATCCTGTTTCACACCGCCTTCGAGGTGAGAGCAGGGAACTGGAATTCCGTTTATGCGATCCGGTAACTGTTCGTGTTTCCAATGTTGATCGTGATGCAAGACGCATTGATTTTGAGCTAGTAAAAAAATAGAATTTGCCGGCTAATAAATGAGTAAGAACAAGGTCTTGCCACAGAGGTCGCAGAGCACACAGAGAAAAACTATTACCTGTTTCAGGCGTAGGAGCGGCTTTAGTCGCGAATAATTGTTCCCCATTGATATGCATTCGCGGCTAAAGCTGCTCCTGCAATTTAAAAAAACAAATGTTTTCTCTGTGTGCTCTGTGCCCTCTGTGGCAAATGTTTTAACGGTTTAGCATGCTACATTCGCGGAATATCCAGAGATAAAGCTGAAGAAAGAACACATGAAAAAAAACAAGAACGAATTAATTTATGGCATTCATGCAGTGGAGTCCGCATTGCAGCATAGTTGTGAAAGTGTGCTTGGCATATGGATGTTGCAGGGGCGAAAAGATAAAAAGGCGCAGGGCATTATATCGTTAGCTCAGCGCCATGGCGTTTCAATAGAGACTATATCGTCAGACAAGATGAACAAAAAATGTCCGGACGCCAACCATCAAGGTGTTATTGCAAATATTCGTTCGACTAAAAAAAATGCGATGGCGCTGGAAGATATTTTAGGCAAAGAAAAACTACTGTTATTAATTCTTGATGGCGTACAGGATCCACACAATATTGGTGCATGTATGCGAACAGCAGATGCTGCCGGTGTTGACGCAGTCATCACATCCAAAAATCGCAGTCCGGGATTAACGGCCGTAGTGCGTAAGGTTGCCAGTGGCGCTGCAGAAACGGTACCTTACATTCAGGTGTCCAATCTTGCGCGTGCTATGCAACAGCTACAGGACAATAACGTCTGGATTGTCGGTACCAGCGGGGATTCAGACTCCAGTATTTTTGAAATTAGCGCTGCACCACGCATGGCAATAGTTATGGGTTCAGAAGGCAAGGGCATGCGCAGGCTGACGCGTGAAAATTGTGATGAGTTAGTCTCAATTCCCATGGCGGGCTCTGTTGAAAGTTTGAATATATCCGTAGCGACGGGCATAAGTCTGTTTGAAGTCAGGCGAAAAATTGAAATCGCTTGATCTGGTTGTCCCGGGTTTATGCGGCCCGTTGCCCAATCTGGATAGCTTGCAAATAAATCCAACACTTTTGTCTCTGGCCAAATGGCTTTCCAGGGCTGATAAGCATAAAAGTGAACAAAAAGGCTTTTACCCTGAACTGGCATTACTTTTTGGCATTCAATCGGCATCGGTACCATCGGCCGCATTGTCTATGCTTGGCCAGGAGAAACCATTGGGGGAGGGTTACTGGTTCCACGCAGATCCGGTGAATTTGCAGGCTGATATGGATCACGCGATATTGAGAGATAGCGCGAGCCTTGATCTGGACATCAATGAAGCGAACGCGCTAATAAAAGAAGTTAATGAGCACTTCTTTGAGCAGGGTATTCGACTAGTCGCGACAGATGAAAATCACTGGTTCCTGAATATAAAAAACCATGCAGATATTAATACAACAGCCTTGCATGACGTGATTGGTTGTAATATTAATTTTTATCTACCAACAGGCGTTGATGAGAAGTTCTGGAAAACGTTTTTGAATGAAGTTCAAATGTTGTTTCACATGAGTGATGTTAACCAGCAAAGAGAAAATTCAGGTTTGTTACCGATTAATAGTATATGGCTGTGGGGCGGTGGCGAAATACCTGAAATTGGTACCCCGTTTAAAAAAGACGTTTACGCCAATCATATGCTGGTAAAAGGGCTGGCTAATGTTCAGAATGCAAAATGCTTGCCTGTCAACGACGTTGAGTCGCTGCTTGAAAAGATTAATCAAAATACATCATCTCTTGTAGTATTAGAGGATGTTTTTACGCCAGCCTGTTATGGTGATGTGCCGGTTTGGCAAGAAGCATTGGATGTACTATTTAAACAGTGGATTGAGCCACTTGTTTCTCATTGCATGCATCGCAAAGTGGCGGTTCGACTTAATATCACCGTCCAATAGATACAGGCTTTTTCGCCGGGGCAACATAAAAGACTATATCACTACTTATGAGCAGTAATAAAATTATAAGAAGAGAAAGTGTTTTGTCTAAAGCTTTGGATGGTTTTGAAATGCATCCATTGCTAAAGCGAATCTATGCTAATCGTAATATTAAAGACCCTGAACAAATTGATTATGCGTTGGTGCATTTACAGGATTATCGTCTTCTAAAGGGAATAGAGTCTGCCGCCAGGATTGTGGCTGATGCAGTTATTAATCAGCAGTCAGTTATCATCGTCGGTGACTTTGATGCTGATGGCGCTACCAGTAGTGCGCTTGTGGTCCGGGCATTGCGTCTTTTTGGGCTGACAACGGTGAATTATCTGGTGCCCAACCGTTTTGAATACGGATATGGCCTGACGCCGGAAATTGTTGAAGTTGCCAGTCAACAATCGCCCGATTTAATTATTACTGTCGATAATGGTATTTCAAGCGTAGAAGGTGTGGCCGCCGCACAACAGAATAACATCAAGGTAGTTATTACTGACCACCATTTACCGGCAGCAGTAATACCTGCGGCAGATGCTATTGTAAATCCAAACCAGCATGGCTGTTCCTTTCCCAGTAAATCACTGGCCGGCGTCGGCGTGGCTTTTTATCTCATGCTGGCAGTGCGTGCAGAATTGCGCGAGCAGAATTGGTTCAGTGATGAGAAAGCTGAACCGAACATGGGTGCATTGCTGGACCTTGTGGCATTGGGAACAGTGGCTGATGTTGTGCCGCTTGACGAGAATAATCGCGTGCTGGTTGAGCAAGGACTGCTTCGTATTCGAGCTGGAAATTGTTGCTATGGCATACAGGCTCTGTTGCGTATTGCAGGTAAAGATCTTCGAAGTTGTACCTCGCAGGATTTTGGTTTTTTTGTGGGGCCGCGCTTAAATGCGGCTGGCCGACTGGATGATATGTCCACGGGCATTGAATGCTTACTGGCCGATGATATGACATCGGCTAACGATCACGCCGCATTACTGGATGATTTGAATCGGCAACGTAAAGAAATTGAAAGCGACATGTTACAACAGGCCATGAAAGCGCTTGATATACAGTTAAAACAAATGCAGGGGCAACCGCTCAAAGCAGGCGTTAGCCTGTATAACCCGGCCTGGCATCAAGGCGTGGTTGGTTTGCTGGCGTCACGCATCAAGGAACGCTTCCATCGGCCGGTAATAGCGTTTGCTGATGCCGGTAATGATGAAATAAAAGGCTCGGCAAGATCTATCCCTGGTTTACATATTCGCGATGTACTTGATGCAATCACTAAAAAATATCCGCATCTCATACCAAAATTTGGTGGGCACGCGATGGCCGCAGGCCTGAGTCTTAAAAAATCTGATTACGAACAATTTTCGCAGGCGTTCACAGAAGAAGTTGAAACCTGCCTGAGTGAAAAAGATCTGGAAAAAGTGATTGAAACCGATGGCGGGATACTGGCTGATGAGATGACGCTAGATTCTGCTGAAGTGCTACGTCTTGCCGGGCCGTGGGGGCAACAGTTCCCGCAACCCGTGTTTGATGATGAATTTGATGTCCTGGACTGGAGAATTGTTGGAGAAAAACATTTAAAATTTCAGCTTCATCACAAGACCAGTGGTTGCTCGATAGATGCGATTGCATTTAATAAGAACTCGGATGAGTTGCCGAAAGGCGGGGGAAGTATTCGTGCAGTTTACCGAATGGATGTTAACGAGTTTCGCGGTAAAAAAAACCTGCAGCTCATTGTTGAACACATAGAGGCAGCTTAAGTTTGTACAGCATTGTAAGAAAATTATTATTCATGCTTGAGCCGGAACGCGCGCATGCCATCTCTTTATTTTCACTGGATGTGCTGCATAAGCTGGGCTTATTGGGTTTGTTTGCAGGTAAGCAAACTGCCTGCCCGGTAACTGTGATGGGTATTGAGTTTCCAAATCCCATTGGTCTGGCAGCTGGACTGGATAAAAACGGTGAACATATTAATTCATTGGCCGCCTGCGGCTTTGGTTTTATCGAAATAGGTACTGTCACACCAAAACCACAGCCAGGAAATCCCAGACCGAGATTATTCAGACTTGTGAAAGATGAAGCCATTATCAATCGCATGGGCTTCAATAACGATGGTGTAGATGCCCTGGTAAAATGCGTTAAAAATTCAGCACACAATTGTATTCTTGGTATTAACATCGGAAAAAATAAAACTACACCACTGGAAAATGCAGCTGATGACTATTGCCTGGCACTGGAGCAGGTTTACCCGGTTGCAGATTATGTAACAATTAACATCTCTTCACCCAATACGCCCGGATTGAGAGAATTGCAATATGGTGATGAGCTCGACCAGTTATTGATCAAGCTGAAACAATCACAGCAAAAACTGCATCGTCTTCATGGTAAATATGTACCGCTGGTGGTAAAAATTGCACCAGATCTTGTGGATGACGAGATTAAGCTGCTGGCCGCCACCCTGGTCAAACTGGAAATTGATGGTGTCATAGCGACAAATACCACCAGTGATCGACCTGAATTGACCGACCCCCAGGCAATTGAAGCAGGCGGTCTAAGTGGTAAGCCTTTGAATAAGAAGGCTAACCATGTGCTTGGATTGATGGTGAGCTATCTACAGGGTAAGGTTCCAGTCATTGCCGTTGGTGGCGTACTTTCACCGGCTGATGCCAGAAAAAAAGTGGAACTGGGTGCCAGCCTGGTGCAGCTCTACACCGGGTTTATTTATGCAGGGCCTGCATTGATTGCCGAGTGCGTTAATGCGGTCTCAAAAAAATAGCAATCTTCTGACGTTCTGGCAGGGAAGATGGCTAAATTTTAACAATATCCTGTGTGGTTTTTGTGGTTTGACCTATAATTAAATCAATAGCTTATATTCTATGTCGAACATGGCGTACGGTGGTTTTCTGATGTATTTCCATGTTTTTTTAGCTGTAACCAGACTGATATTTTGGTCTTAATTTCAGGAGGTGAGTCATGAGCGATCGTTCCTACTTATTCATTTTGGGTCTTTACATACTGGCGGCATTGTATATAGACAATGATCTAATGATATATGCACTTGTTGGTATTATGCTTTTTGAAGGCATCACGGATTTTACACTCACGGGATTGACGCAAAAAATTCGTAAGGTGAAGCTCGATCCTGGCTTGTTAAGGTACGAATCTGCGCCCAAATTTAATTTTGAGGCTATACGTGCGTTGAGGCTTTTTTTCGCGTTGGCGATGACGGCTGCTTATATGTCTGTGCACGAATATAATGTTGAAATGCTCTGGTTTCTTCCCTGGTTTTTTGGTTTTGCACTTCTGGGTGCGGGTGTCAGCGGTGTCTGCCCTGTTGTTCTTGGCATGAAATGGTTGGGTTTCAAATAATTTTAAAGTTCGATGAGTGTAGATATAAATATAAAGTCCTTCAAACCCAAGTTGCCTGCTCGTATTGCCGGCATTGTGTTCTGGGTGCTGGTACTTATTGGTTCGATCATTGCTGTATTTTTACTGCATGAAGCAGAAAGTGAAATTGAAAGAAGCTATATCAGTAACGCTCGCATACTCTCCCATGAAATCGAGGAAATCTATGAAGAGTTAGATCGGGCGACGAGTCTGGTCGAAATTAGCGGGCGCTTGAATCTGCGTATTAGTGATTTGCGTGATGTCATGGGTTACACCGCTGTTCATATTGCATCAGATGGTGAAGATCTTTCGTTTGGCATGGCTGGTGCAGATGACGATGTTTTTTCGGAAACTATCACCTATTATCCTTATGGACAGAATCTCGCTCGAGAAATCTCTTTCAGCGTTTATTTTCCCAATAGAAAATCTGTTGTCTCCGAAATCAGAAAACAAATGCTGCTCGGTATCGGGGCCGCCATATTTATTATTGGTTTTCTATTGCAGCGTATTTTACGGAGAGTGTTAACAGTACCTTTTGAGAAAATGATTCACACCGCCGAAGATTTTAAATTAGGTAACGAAAATGCCAGGTTTGATGAATCAGGGCAGGATGAATTTGGCTACCTGGGAAGTTTTATAAACAATGCGATTGAATCAATTCTGTCTCAGCAGACGAAACTTGTTAGTGCCCTGGACAAAGTATCAATATCGCAAACAGAACTCAATATTGAGAAAGAAAGAGCCGAAGTGACGCTCTATTCGATTGCTGACTCAGTGATTACTGTTGACGTTGATGGACATGTTCTATTCATTAATCCTGCGGCAGAGAAATTATTAGCTTTAGGTAGCGAATCAGTAACTGGTATTTTATATAGTGAAATAGTTAACGTTGTCACAGATTCTTCCGAAGTACCGGGAAAAGATATTCTTCAGGAGTGTTTTGATACAGGCAAGGTCGTAAAATTCCCTGAACAGGCATCAATTGTAAATAAGAATGCGGTAATGATTGCCGTAGAAGCTACTATTTCACCTATGAGGTATGAAACGGGTGATTTAATGGGCGCGGTTATTGTTGTTCAGGATGTGAGTCATACCCGAAAACTAACACGCCAGTTATCTTATCAGGCAAGTCATGACATGCTTACAGGTCTTTACAATCGACGTAAGTTTGAAGATCATCTTGCTGAAATTCTGTTTAATGTTGTCGAGGAAAATCGAGAGCATGTGCTTTTATATCTTGATCTTGACCAGTTTAAAATTGTTAATGACACCTGCGGTCATATTGCAGGCGATGAACTATTGCAACAACTACCGGTTTTATTTCAAAAAGTATTACGCTCGGGTGATTTAGTCGCAAGATTAGGAGGAGATGAGTTTGGTGTGCTGCTAGAGAATTGTAATTTGAGTCAAGCGTCTATTATTGCGGATAAAGTAAGAGAGGAAATTAAGGCGTTTCGCTTTGTCTGGCAAGACAGAACTTTTGAAATTGGCGTTAGCATTGGTGTCGTAGTTATCAATGAGGGCAATACTGATATGGGTCATATTATGAGCTCTGCTGACGTTGCCTGTTATGCTGCCAAGGATGCCGGAAGAAATCGCGTTCATGTTTATGAGATATCTGATGAAGCTGTGTCAGAGCGATATGGTGAAATGCACTGGACATCCAGAATTGCCAAAGCGATGGAAGAAAACCGTTTCAAGTTGTATCAGCAAACGATTGTTGGCATTACTGATAACACGATAGAACATGTAGAAGTGTTGTTGCGCATGATTGACGAGGATGGAAAAATTATTCCTCCCGGCGCATTTTTACCTGCAGCTGAGCGTTACAATCTTATGATTGGTATAGATCGCTGGGTAATCAGTGAAGTATTCAAGACGATTACAGAAGGGAACATGTGTAAATCGTGCAACGGAAATTTTAATATTATTTCGATCAATTTATCCGGCGACTCGCTTTCTGATGAGGGCCTTCTCTCGTTCATTATGTCTGAAAAAGAAAAATATAGTGTGCCACTTGAATGTATTTGTTTTGAGATTACCGAAACGGTGGCCATAAGAAATCTAAAGGAAGCAATTTCGTTGATTACTGAATTAACAAAACATGGCTGTAAATTTGCACTGGATGATTTTGGTAGTGGTTTGAGCTCGTTTGCCTATCTTAAAGCACTGCCGGTTCACTATCTTAAGATTGACGGCTCATTTGTCAGAGATGTGAGTCGAGACAAAATTGACAGAGCTATGGTCAGATCCATTCAACAGGTGGGCAAAGCCATGAACCTGCTAACCATTGCCGAATGGGTAGAGGATGCTGAAACGCTCGAAGTGCTCAGGGAATTAGGTATCGATTATGCGCAGGGTTATTACCTCAGCAAGCCGGAGCCTTTTGCACAAAAAACTGAATGTACATTGTAGTTAAAGCTGAAAAATCTATTTTGAACCACAGAGGTCACGGAGGTACACAGGGTTTTTTATTTGTGCGAAGCACAAATCAATACACGGCTTTTCTCTGTGCTCCTCTGTGACCTCTGTGGTTCAAAGTAAGATATAGTTTTACCTGTATTATTTTCTAGCGTTTGCGACTACATAAAAAGGCGTCGAACCTGCGGATCAAGATCACTGTGTTCCCACACTTCTGTAAAAAAATCATCCAGTTTGCTGGTACGTTGTGGGGACATGAAGTTGACTGAAGCCCTGTAATTGCGGTTATCTCCCTGGACTCGGTAAAGCATGCCAATGCCATCCACGGTGAGAAATGCACTTTGAGTATCCTTGAATTGCCTGGCTGGCTTTTTTATAAATATTGAGCTGGTTAATCGTTGTGCCAGTCTTATCAGTCGGTGACTGTTTCTTATTGCAAGGCTTGAATCCTGTACGAGAATGCGTATTTCTATACTTCGATGCCTGGTTGCGAGTTCGAAAATATGTTTTTCGAATACTTCATTGTCATACAGTTGTTCATCCAGTTCCTGTGAAAAGATATTGATGGTATAACGTGCCTGGCTGACCAGTGAAATCACGATATTTCGGTTTTCCTCAACACTATCAATGCTGACTTCAGCTCTGGTTTCGCCAAGTTTATAGTAAGTAGGTAAATCCATTGTGGTTGGAACCGACGGTAATATAAGCATGATAAAGCCTCTTTTTATTATTTTTTTATTGAGGTTTTTATTACGGTTTTACTCTATTTAGCAGATATTTATGAACATTGCACGGTGCGGTATGCTTGCATCCATGAATTCTTCTCCTTCGGCTATAAAGCCGAACTGTTGATAAAATCCGACAACCTGTATCTGTGCGTGTAAAAAAACGTGTTTAATACCGGATTCTTTGGCATGACTCAATATTTTGTTTAGTAACTTGCTACCTATGCCGAGACCTCGATAATGTTTCAAGACCGCCATGCGGCCAATTTGGCCATCGGGTTTTAAACGTGCTGTGGCTATAGCCTGTGAGTTGGATCGAACGATAAAGTGTATGCAGTCAGGATCCACCCCGTCCCATTCCAGTTCAACGGGTACGTTTTGTTCTTCGATAAAAACTGTTGCACGAATCGCTTTCAGGTCATTTTCATCAGCTGACCAGTTAGCTATTTCAATGTTGCAGTCAGTGATTTTCATCTGAAAAATACAGACAACCTTCGTTGTAAAGTTTCAGCAAGGTTTGTTTGTCTTTGTCTTCAAGAGATACACGGTTTAATGTTGCAATGGCAACGCAATGTTGTGCACAGATAGTTTCAGCGAAGTCTCGGCTTACTGGATAACTGTTACCATCGACAAACAATAAAGTTTTATCGTTTCCAGAAAATAGAAATTTCGATGCCGGTGCATGGTGAAGATAAGTGTTGTTTCTATACAGGTCTTCAAGTTGCCTGTAATTCTGTAGTTGGGTAGCTGGTTCTATGGTTTGTGCGCTTGAGCGGTTCTGAGTGGCGTATTCGCCAAACCAGCGTTGCAATTGATGATCGTCAGTATCGAGGTGCTTTGATATTAGTTGTTTAATGGTGCTGAGTGCTGATGCGCTAATTTCAGAGGGTTGCTCCTGTGGTAGCAGTGCAGAATCCGTGTAGAGATCGTCTTTGTTTATATGGTTTGCAATGTATTCTGCAAATTCACTGGTCATTGCACGAACCGAGGGGGCACGGAAACCAATAGAGCAGGTGATGCAATTTTCGATTGCCACGCCGTGATGTGCAATGCCAGGAGGCAGGTACAGCATGTCGCCGGCTTCAAGAACCCATGATTCATCGGCAGTGAAAGACGAAAGGATACTTAATTCTGTATTTTCGAGAAACCGGCTTTCATGTGTTTTGCTAATCATCCAGTTTCTACGACCTGATACCTGTAGCAGAAAAACATCATAGGCATCCAGATGCGGGCCGACGGAACCACCCTCGGGCGCATAGCTGAACATCAGGTCATCCATTCGCCAGTCCGGAATAAATCGGAAGCAATCTTTTAACGACCTGACCTGTGGTACGTATTTTTCTACATCACTGACCAGCAGTGTCCAGTGGGTTTCAGGCAGACTGGTGAAATCGCTTTCATCAAACGGACTGTATTTAACACTCCAGGGCGTTTCCGCATCTTTTTCGATAATAATACGAGCGTTAACGCACTCCTCGCAGGCAAGTCCTGCAAGTTCTTCTGCGCTTAAGGGTGGGGTTAAATCGGGGAACGCATTGTGAATGAGTAAGGGCTTTTGCTGCCAGTAATCACGCAGAAAGTCATCGAGTGATACCTCTCCCGAAAAGATGCGGGAGCCATCAACATTAGACGTCTTTAGCCTGTTGCTCGGCATTGCCAGTATAGTTCTGTGGGGTTAGCTCAAGTAGTCGTGCACGGGCATCTTCAGGAATGTCGAGTGTTTTGATAAACACATGCAGGCCATCGCGAGTAATGCCTTTGCCGCGAGTTAGTTGCTTGAGTTTTTCGTAAGGATTGGCGATGCCATAACGCCGCATCACGGTTTGTACAGGTTCGGCCAGTACTTCCCAGCTATTTTCCAGATCGGTGTCGAGTTTATCCGCATTAACTTCAAGTTTGCCCAGTCCTTTCATCAGTGACTGGTAAGCAATCAGGCTATGTGCAAAACCTACGCCCAGTGTGCGCAGCACTGTTGAATCGGTCAGATCTCTTTGCCAGCGTGAAATGGGAAGTTTACTGGCCAGATGTCCAAACAAAGCATTGGCTATGCCAAGGTTGCCTTCAGCATTCTCAAAATCAATCGGGTTGACCTTATGCGGCATGGTTGACGAGCCCACTTCGCCAGCGATGGTTTTTTGTTTGAAATAACCCAATGAGATATAGGCCCAAAGGTCGCGGTTTAAATCTATCAGTATGGTGTTAAAGCGACTGATAGCATCAAACAGTTCTGCCATGTAATCGTGCGGCTCAATCTGGATGGTGTAGGGGTTCATAGTTAGGCCAATGGATTCAATAAATGATTCGGCAAATTCTGGCCAGTTAATATCAGGGTAGGCGCAATAGTGTGCATTATAATTTCCCACCGCGCCGTTCATTTTCCCCAGCATATCGACATCAGCGGCTTGCTGCTTCTGATGTTTCAGGCGGTGCACAACATTGGCGATTTCCTTGCCGACGGTGGTCGGTGATGCAGTTTGACCATGAGTGCGACTCAGCATCGGTTGCTCGGCCAGATCATGAGCTATCGAAGTGAGTTTGTCGACGATTTCATCCATTGCCGGTAACAGTACAGTGTCACGACCTGATTTCAGCATCAGTGCATACGACAGGTTATTGATGTCTTCTGATGTGCAGGCAAAATGGAAAAATTCCGAGACCGCTTCCAGTGTTTTGTTGCCCTGAATTTTTTCTTTGAGGAAATATTCAACGGCTTTCACATCATGGTTGGTTGTGCTTTCAATATTCTTTACACGATGAGCATCATCAATGCTGAAGTTTTCAACGATTTTGTTCAGCATGTTATTAGTGTGTGTATCAAAGGCGGGAACTTCTTCAATGGCAGCATGATTTGCCAGCGCCTGTAACCAGCGAACTTCAACCAGCACCCGATGATGAATCAGCCCGAATTCACTAAACAGGGGTCGTAGATCGGATGTTTTCTGGCCATATCGACCATCGGCGGGTGAGATGGCGGTGAGTTCATTTAAATCCATCGGATTGCTTGTCATAGTCATTCCAGTTGTGTCACTGGCTGCCCGGTATGGTCACCTGATGCAGCCACGAAGGTGCGTAGTTTACTACAATCCGTTTTCCCGTGCTTCTGGAAGTTCCTGTTTTTTTATATTAAACAAAGTATTAGATGTCAGAGTTTAATCACTGTGGGTGCCATTCCCCGTGGCTTGCCACGTAATCTGCAGGTGCTACTAAATCGCCAGGAGCGATTTGAACAACGCCCCTTCCGATTGCTGCGGGGTAGTTTCGTAGGGTGGGCACTGCCCACCATATGTTCAATCAATGCCATCTGCTGAGTTGGCGGACATTGCCCGCCCTACGAAACTGAGAACCCCTCAAATAACTCGGAATAAATTTCGTGCGGCGTTTCGTAGAGTGGGCACTGCCCACCGTATGTTCAATCAATGCCACTTGCTGAGTTGGCGGACATTGCCTGCCCTACGAAACTAGATTGATGCTTAAGTAAGTGTCATTAATGTTTAACTGACGTAAACTACAAATAAATTAATTGTATCGGTGGAGAGGCAATGAGCAAGAATCGCGTTGTTACAGACAGTATGGGCGAACTGGAAGTCCCGGAAGATGCCAGCTATGGCGCCCAGACGCAGCGTGCAATAAACAACTTCCCGGTAAGTGGTTTAACCATGCCCAGAGATTTCCTTCACGCGCTCGGCCTGGTAAAACAGGCTTGTGCCAGAGCCAACCATGAGATTGAAGCGCTGGATATTGAACGTTATGAAGCCATTTCAAAAGTTTGTGATGAAGTGATTGACGGCGGGCTGGATGCTCAATTTCCGGTGGATGTTTTTCAAACCGGTTCGGGTACCAGCACTAATATGAATGCCAATGAGGTTATCGCATTTATCGCCAGTCGCGAGTCGGCGATAGAGGTGCATCCTAATGATCACGTCAATATGAGCCAGAGTTCAAATGATGTGATACCAACCTGCATCCATGTTAGTGCCAGCATTGCGTGTGAAGAACGTTTATTACCGGCTTTAAAACATTTGGCAAAAGTGCTCGACGCAAGAGCCGGCGAATTGCAGAACGTCGTTACCACAGGTCGCACACATTTGATGGATGCCATGCCTGTGACTCTGGGTCAGGAAATTGCAGGTTGGCAGGCACAGATTCACAGTGGCATGGATCGCATAAAACGGGCACTACCTGAAATGAAAAGACTGGCCATCGGCGGTACCGCGGTGGGAACAGGTATTAATGCGCCAGAAGCCTTCGGCCAACGGGTGTCTGATGCACTAAAAAATAAAACCGGCATAGATTTCAGCATTAGCGACAATCGTTTTGAAAGCATGAGTTCACAAGATGCTGCGGTTGCGTTGAGTGGGCAATTAAAAACAGTCGCAGTTAGTCTTATGAAGATTGCAAATGACCTGCGCTGGATGAACAGCGGGCCACTGGCAGGCATCGGTGAAATTGCTCTGCCGGCTTTACAGCCAGGCAGTAGCATTATGCCGGGAAAAGTAAACCCGGTTATTCCAGAGTCTGTCGCAATGGTGTGTGCCCAGGTTATAGGCAATGATGCCGCGATTACCATTGCCGGGCAATCAGGTAACTTCCAGCTTAATGTTATGTTGCCTTTGGTGGCTTATAATCTTTTGCAAAGCATCAAATTATTATCATCAGTATCACGTTTGCTAGCGGATAAAGCGGTTGCCGGGTTTACTGTCAATCAGAAGAACATTGATAACGCATTATCCAAAAACCCCATTCTTGTTACCGCACTCAATCGAGTTATTGGTTATGAGTTAGGTGCAAAAATTGCAAAAACAGCTTATGCAGAAAATCGATCAGTCATAGATGTCGCAAGCGAGATGACAGATTTGACCGAAGAGGAATTGAAGCGGCTGCTTGCTCCTGAAAACCTTACAAAAGGTGGTGTTCTGGAGTAGGCTGAATCAGCATCTATTGTCGGCATTAAATAACCGAGAGGGGTAGTGCTTGCATAAGAAAAATAACTTGTTCCTTTGCCATTGAGAACAAAGCGCGTTATAAACAGAGTCGTCATTGCGAGCGGTAGCGCGGCAATCTCCTGGATTACGTGCACTGGAGGAGATTGCCGCGCTACCGCTTGCAATGACGCGCTTTTTTCTTTTGATGCTTAAGTAAATAACCAAGAGGGAACTGATGACTGACCTTGTTGAACAAATAAAACGTTTGAATGAAATTGGTATTTCACTTTCGTCCGAAAGAGATGCCGATATCGTGTGCGACAAAATACTGAAAGGTGCAATGGAACTGACCAATGCGGATGGCGGAAGTTTGTACCGCATATCCGATGATAAACAGACGCTTGAGTTTGTTATCGTTACCACGCACTCACTGGATATTTACATGGGTGGTAGCAGTGGTTCGGAAATAAGGTTCCCGCCGGTACAACTTTACACTAACGATGAACCCAATATGAGTACAGTGGTTACCTGTGCTGTACATAATGAAACCACGATTAATATTTCTGATGCTTACCACGCTGATGGTTTTGATTTTTCAGGCACTAAAAAATTCGATCAGCAAACCGGTTATAGAACCCAGTCATTACTGACGGTACCGATGAAAAATCATGAAGGCGTAATTATTGGCGTACTCCAGCTTATTAATTCAAAAGATCATGATACGGGCGAAACCAATGAATTCACCACTGATGAACGCCATCTAACAGAGTCCCTGGCATCACAAGCTGCGGTGGCATTAACTAATAATCGCCTGATTGAAGAGCAGAAAAAATTATTTGAGGCTTTCATTGAATTACTCGCGGGTGCTATTGATGCGAAATCACCCTACACGGGTGGTCATTGTCGTCGCTTACCGGAACTGACATTGATGATTGCAGAAGCCTGCAACGAAGAAACAGAAGGAATGCTGGCTGATTTCCAATTGTTAGAAAAAGATTTTTATGAAGTGAAAATAGCAGGTTGGTTGCATGATTGCGGCAAGGTAACAACGCCGGAATACGTGGTTGATAAAGCCACCAAGCTGGAAACAATATACGACCGCATCAATACGGTTGATACTCGTTTTGAAGTATTAAAACGCGATGCGAAAATCGACATGCTCGAGCAGAAACTTTCGCGACTCAATGGGTCATCAGAGAGTGATACCAGCGACCTCGAAAAAACCTACGAGGAAAAAATCGCGAAAATGAATGATGACCGTGATTTTATTCGTAACAGTAATATTGGCGGCGAGTTTATGGATGATGACTTGCAGCAACGTGTCAAAGATGTCGCAGAGTACCGATGGATAAACCCTGAAGGCGGAGACGCAAAATTACTCGATCACGATGAAGTGATGAATATGTGTATTCAGCGTGGCACGTTAAACGACAGTGAGCGTGACATAATCAACAACCATATTGTTATGACTATAAAAATGCTGGGTGAGCTTCCTTTCCCCAAGCATTTGTTGAATGTACCGGAATATGCAGGCGGGCATCATGAGCGTATGGACGGTAAAGGTTATCCGCTTGGTTTGACCAGGGATCAAATGTCGATTCCAGCGCGCATGATGGGGGTAGCAGATATTTTTGAGGCATTGACTGCCAGCGACAGGCCGTACAAAAAAGGTAAAAAACTAACCGAGTGTTTGCGGATTCTTGGTTTTATGAAAAAAGATAACCATATTGACCCTGATATCTTTGATGTGTTTATCAGAAGAAAGGTTTATATGCAGTATGCAGAAAAGTTTTTACCCAAAGAACAGATTGATGAAGTTAATGAATCAGAAATCCCGGGTTATGAAGCCGCTGGTTTGAAAACCAGGTCAGAAGCTTTCACCACAGAGGTCACAGAGGTGCACAGAGAAAAGCTTTTTATTGTTAGTACGCCGCAGGCGTAACTAACAAAATAAACCTCTGTGTTCTCTGTGACCTCTGTGGTGAGAGTTTTTGACTTTATTACTTCAAGTAATATCGTTGCCTTCAAGTTCAGAGGTATCCACACCTTTAAGTCCGTTTTCCAGTAGTGAAGTATCAAAACCACGTTCGTTCATGATGTAAGACGCGGAAGAGCTTCTGCGTCCTGTGTCACAATATAAAATATAATGTTTGTTGGTATCCAGTGTGCCAATTTTCATGCGCAGGAATATTAATGGTATATGCGTGCTGCCTTTAATATGTGCTGATTGATATTCCGCAGGTAAGCGTATATCCAGCCATTCTGCTTCGCCTTTAGCCACTTTTTCTTTTGCATTGTCGAAGTCGATGGTGCTAAGCATGGGGGCATTGAGTAATTCCAGAAATTGTTCTTTGGACAAACGACTTAACACGCCATCACTGAGCATTACAATAGTGGCATTGCGTTCTGCATCTGAAATCAGCGCTTCTTCACCAAATGATGTGCCAGGCTCAAGTTCGGCGAGTTTTATCTCTTTGTCCTGTCCCGGCATTTTTC
>QIHT01000138.1 GCA_003229115.1 Gammaproteobacteria bacterium
TTCCAGACAAAGCGGTCAAAGAAGCCTTGGGCAATATAAAACCCTACATGGAGTCCGTGTTGTGTCGGTGAATTTCGTGGGGATAGCTCAGGGTCTGTCCCCGGTTTTAAGGAAATAACGACATTTCCACCTGTCGATAAATCTACACTCTATGTCGATATTTTTAACTCAAATGTAGAAAATTCGACAATTCCGACTATAGTTTTGTTATCTTTTTTGAAGATCGTAATAAGTCAAATAATTAGTAGTTATATCAGATAGTTACTGATATCTGTAATTACTTGAATCTGTCAATTCTGGCTCACAGGCTGGTTTTGGCTGCCTAAATTCCCAAAAATCAAATGATGCTTACAGAAATATTTTCTGTATTCGCTCATGTTTTGCACAAATTACTTTTGCATTAAACACTTTGATTGGGGTAACCCTATGACTGCAGAGATAGAATCACTGAAAACATGCAATTTTGGTGACCAACAACGGGAAACCGCTGAGTTCGATTCGGTCTTAAAGATTGTATACAACACGGTGAATGAACAACTTTCGCAGTTGTTTGAAGGCATGGTGAAAACTGCCACTGGCAAGCTGGTGTTAATGGAGGAACAGTTCCAGAGCTTTGAGAACCAGGGAGCTTATGAAAAGCAGGCACTCGAGCGTGAGTCAATCCGCTATTTATTGAACGATACTAAAAACATCAGTTCCAGATTCTTCATTAATATCAATGAGCAGCTCAAGCCTGGTGCTGATAACCCTGACATGCTCGTCAAACAGGAGTTATCGTTAGTCAGTCACGAAGAAATGGAAGAAATGGTTGCAATTACTACCATGAACGCTAATGCGCTTAACGATTTTGGTGAAGCCATTAGTGATCTGAGTGAACGTGTCAAATACCTTGAAATCAAGAACGCACCCATATTCAGCAGTAAGGCCATTAGCCCGAAAAGCCTGTGTGAAACCTACCAGAAGACACTCAACCAGTTAAATGTGGGCACTGACGTTAATCTCGCACTCTTCAAGTTGTTCGATGAAGAGATTAATCAGAAGTTAGAAAGTTTGTACGATAACTTGAACCAGATATTTATTGATGCAGATATCATGCCCGAGATTGTTCACTCTTCAGATGAAGAAGAGTCATCTGAAGAGCCATATGATGAACCAGAAGAAGAAAGTACATTCTCAACTGAAGCCTTCGATTATGGCGACAGGCAGCAATACCCCGATGCTACAGAAACCTCCAATTATGGCGATGAGCAGCAATATCTCAATGCTAACTTTATTCCACGTTCCCAGGCCGAACTAAACGACATCGTCAGTCAGTTTACGCGTGGGGATATCAGTGTTCCCACAGATATGCTTGATTTATCACCATCGAAATTACCTGAATCATTTTATAAAGATCCTGCACGACAACATTTAGATAGTCAGCATTATTATCAGCGCAAAGACGTTGTTCAATCATTGAATCGCCTGCAGCAAAGACTCATGGAGCAGGGTGAAGACACAGGCCTGAACAATGCAGAGGAAATAAAAAACTCATTAATGAGCGATATTGGCGGTGCCAATAGTGACGGAACTACAAAAGAAGTGACGGTACTTGATGAACGCAATATTGATTTTGTTGGCATGTTATTCAATGCGATTTCAGATGACAAAAGTATTTCAGAAGTGGTTAGCAATCTGGTGTCCCAGCTACACATCCCCGTTATAAAAGTTGCTCTGGATGATGAACAGTTATTTCAGGATAAAGCACACCCGACACGCAAGGTGCTTAATTTAATACCCAGGGCGGGTAAAGGCGTTACCGACACAGAAGACCGACTCTACAATAAAATTGAAAATGTTGTTAAGAGTATTCTTTCTGAACGTGATGTTGATATCGAAAGTTTCTATAAAGCTGTAGATTCACTTCACAAAATTATTCATCATGAAGAAAAGTCTGCAGCCACTATCGAAAAGGAAGAAAAAAGAAACGTTATCAAGGAGCATGCCCGTACTGTTGTTGTCGCCGAGTTACGAAAATATACCATAGGAAAATTTCTACCAAAGAATATACAGCCACTTATTTTAAAGCACTGGTCAACATTAATGCTTAATCGTTATATCAGTCATGGTAATGAAAGTGAGTTATGGTCGCAGGCATCCATACTGTGCAAATTAATTATTGATACATTGCAGCCTGTTAAAGATAAATCGCAGTGGCAGCTTCTTAATAATAATTATTGTGCGCTTGTTGAAGTTGTGCATGACGAGCTCTATGAAACTCAACAGGACAAGTACAGCATTGATAATCAAATTGAAACGCTAAATAACATCTTCAGTAAAATGCTTGATAAATTCGGTCAGATTAAATTTGACGATGAAAAGACGGCTGAAGCTCCTATAGATTACGTTGCTCAAAAAGAAATTGAAGCCTATGAGGCGGCGATGGCACGCATTAAAGACGAAGAAGAAAGCGTCGTAGATAAAGTTGCTCGCTTGCCTGCTTACGTAAAAGTAGGTGCCTGGTTCGAAATTTATAATGGTGAAGACCGCCCGGTACGACGACTCAAGATGTCTGTTATTCTGTTGGAAACAGCGAAAATTGTTTTTGTTGATCGCAGGGGCGTGAAAGGCATTGAAAAAGATGCGGGTGTTTTTGCTGAAGAGCTTGAGATCGATAAGTCACGAATAATTGCTGACCACTCAACTTTCGATAATGCGCTTGGCAAGGTTATATCAATGATGGTAGCGTAGGTGTGTGTCAGTGAAAAGTGAAAAATTTAAAAAAATAACGTAACAATCAAGTCTGGTGGGTCGGGTTGCGTTTATTGGCTCGGCATCTTCTCTAGCCCATGCCGGGTTGCGCGGAGTTTATCCCGGGTTTAGCGAGGGACTACTTAATAAATAATACACGCTAACGTTCGCAATGGTGTAAATGCGACGTCAAGCATGGTCAATATTTGGTTAAATAACAACTCTTTACAAGCTTTTGATAAATACAAGTTTTACTTGAGTGGATTGCTGTAGTATTTATGTGTTGTAAAGGTTTAGCTCCGATATATAAAGGACGCGTAATATAGTTGTGAACGAATATGAGTATTTATCAAATGTCGTACTTTAGATGTTTTTTACTATGCAATTGTTTACTGTTTTTGCTTTCGGCATGCGGTTACCAGCGACCTGATGGTAAGTGGATTCCACTGGATGCTTCCGGGATTAACTTCAGTGGTGTTGAATTGGGTAATGAAGCTATCGATCCAAATTATAAAGCAACATGTGAAGAAGCTCGCGATGAAATTAAAAGCCAGTTAATTAACCAGCTACCCGCGAAGATAGCGCCTCTTGTTTTAAACACAACAGAGAACCTGGTTGATAAAAGTGCCACGGTGGCCTCCCTGAGACTCAGGATCACTCATTGTGAAATTGAAGTTGATCAAATAGGCGGGTCTTTTACTTATTATCTGACGTTGTCACTTAAAGTGGATGTGACACAAAATAATGAAAACTTGCTGTCTTATATAATGGATACCTACGAGCAATTGCTGATCAATAACCCGGGTCCGGAATTTGAATTTGTTTTTACAGAGCCTGTTGAGCGCACGTTGATGCTTTTTAACGGGAAGCAGTTGTGGCTCCCTGACAGTTCCCCCTCACGCTAATAAATATACTGTCATTGCGCGCTATCTCTCGCAATGACGGGTGTTTTGGTAGTTCGTAGGTCGGGCATCACCCGACGTGGGTGATGGTGGGCAATGTCCACCCAGCTAAATATTCTACCCTTAGATCTGCGAACGGTGCGTTCATGCGCCACTTGCCGCGCTACCGCTCGTATTGACGTATTTGTTAAAAAATAGCCTCCCCTTATCATTAAATTCAGTTCTACCGACTATTATCTATAGAGTATGTGAAAGATTGATACTTCATATGTAGCCATTCATCGCAGCGTATTTAGGTTTTTAAGGAACATAATGTTTAAAACTCAAGCAAAATTAAGCCTGATTCTACTCGTGTTATGCAGCTTTAACGTACAGGCTAATATTTCTCCCGTTGTTATTGAAACTGTTTTCAAAATAGGGACGTGGCAGCCTTTGCCTGAAGATAAAATTAGATCAGCTGCTGTTGATTCGGCGCTAAGTGAAATATCCAAAACCAAACGTTTCGCATTTTTTACTTCCAGTCAGCCAGATTTGAAGACAGGAACTTTAAAAATTACTATTCATTTAGTGGAAGAAGCTGAGACTGCCACGGTAAGTATTATGTTGCGACAGGCTAATGGGGTTTCTGTGTCGAGTACGCATTCTGAATCTTTAAAATCCCTGCTTTATGATGGTATATATCAACGTTTTCAGCTAGCTGGTGCAACGGCTGGTAAGAAAATGGTTAAGGTTCTGGAATCTCGATTCCCAGCTACTAATCGAACTGATTCTGGTAAAGACCAGAAACGAGTGGACTATTTAGAAAATCAGATTATTAATATCAATAAGAATATCGTACAGCAAACAGGTAATGGAGCGATTCGGAGTGAGGCCAAACTTGAGTATATTCTAAGTGAGCTAAAATCAATTCGTAAAAGTTACAATGATTTGGCAAAAAAGGAGGATATACAAAAACAGGGTGTGAAAATCGACAAGGTACTTGATGAAGTGGGGCAGCTAAATAAAAAAATTGATAACAAGCTGATAACCCAGATTAATGTTAAACAAAGCTATGTTATTGAGAATCCGTTAACAGGGCAAAGTAAACTACCAGATTCTGGCCAATCTGGACGCGATGAGAATAAGGCCAGAATATTATACGATGAGGCGCAGATATTAAAACAAAATAAAGCTTTTAATAAGTCTGAAGACAAATTACAACAGGCATTACAATTAAATATTTCATCGGGCCTAAGCAGCTTGATATTGGATGAATTAAATTATGCTCTGCCTATGTTTGAAGCGCAGAGCACGGCAATTGTTTTGGGTGGCAACTTTCAGGCATATGCTAAAACAGGCCAGCACAGCGTGATGTTGAATAGAATTACTGCACTCTACAGGACGGCATTGAAAAATAATCAACAGAATTTTCAACGTACTCAAACCATTCAGGCAGCGCTAGATCAGCATCTTAATACCAGTCAGGCAATGTCTTCTGTTCTCTCAGTGCAAAACAAAATGCGTGGTCATGAACTACACCGTTATATGAAAATGGAGTATATGATGAAGGGGGAATACCCGGGTGAGGAAGAATTTAGTGCAATGCTTAAACGCTATAACATACGTTTTGATGTGCTTTCCTATGAGGCATCCAAAAACAATTACAGCGCAGAACTGCAGGCAAGCGCTGGTGAAATACTAAAAATCAACGGTGATGAGAATGGCGAGCTAACCATTGAGTGATTTGTATATATCCGTTATTGCGAGCGGTAGCGCGGCAATATTTTTCAATACGCGTAATTAATAAGAATCTATCGTTAGGTCCGTTAACGGTGCGTCCATGCACCACTACTGCCGCGCTACCGCTCGCAATGACGAAGTTTTGTTAAGTATCTTTTGACCAAACGACAAACATATGTTGACCTGTTACTCGTTGTTCTTAAAGCCATCCACGTCTTTTTCTTCGAAATCTATAGTATTCTGGATTAATGTTACGGGCTTCTGTAGTCCAAAAATCTCAGGGTTAAATACCACTTCCATCGACCTGGTGTTACTCAACCATAGGGGAGAACCTTTTGCGCGTATTATTACGACTGTGTTTGATCCGGGTTTTAGGGTAGTGTTGGGTTGAATTGACGCTACTTGATAGTTGTTACCATTACTGTCTTTTATTTCGATACGAGCGATATCATTTTTTGTGATACTGATGTTCGTTTTAGCAAGAGAAGAGTGTTCCAGGTTCAAATAGAATACGGTCTGGGTTTTCACACGTTTACTTTTTAGCACTTTTTTTTCATAGGTTTCTATGACTACTTTTTGAAGTTTGATGTCCAGTTCCGTGGTTCGAACCTGTTTTTCTAAAATCACTGGAGCATTGCCTGTATATTCCCAGCTACCATCTTCTTTCAGGCGTACACGTTGGCCTTGTTTCGTATTGGCGAAGCGATCGGTTGAGCGAAATGTCCAACTGCCATCTTGCTTGAGTAAGACTTCACGACCATCGTCGGTTATGATTTCCTGATTAGCAGACAGGGTATTGCTAATGGGCGATAAAAACAGCGTAGTTAGAGCAAAGGTGAGAATGAATGGTGTCGATCTGGTCATTAGCGCGGTAAACTTGTTATTTGTATGGGATTCAGCATTTTAATACGCTTTAATACTTTTCGTGAATCTTTTGTGATATATCCAGTCTAGACTCTTTACCTGAATGAGAAACCGGAGAAGCCCGTGAGCCAGCCACAGCAAACCGGCATTGACTTTCAACCAACGGGAGCCGTTTACATGTCTGATAGTAAACGAATTCTGGTGGTTGAGGACGATCCTGATATTAGTCACCTGCTTGATATTCATCTTCAGGACCTCGCCTTCAAAGTGGATGTTGTGAATAATGGCATCGATGGCTTGAACCGGGCGAGTAACCATGACTATCAGCTGATTGTTCTGGATCTGATGTTGCCTGGCCTTGATGGCCTTGAAGTCTGTCGCCAATTGCGTAGCCAATCGAATAATATCCCTGTATTGATGTTAACAGCCAAGTCATCCGAACTGGATCGTGTACTTGGACTCGAACTAGGTGCGGATGATTATTTAACCAAGCCGTTTTCCATTATGGAATTTCAGGCTCGCGTTAAAGCTATTTTGCGGCGGGTGGATATGTTTGCGAAGCAGGGTTCTGCCGGTCAGGATGAAGTGATTCAAACCTGTTCTCTCCGTATTGATGTTTCCAGCCGTAGCGTGTTTATCGATGATCTACCGGTAGAACTTACCGCGAGGGAATTTGATTTGTTGTTGCATTTCGCACGCAATCCGGGGCGTGTTTATAGCCGAGGACAGTTACTCGACCAGGTTTGGGGTTATCGCCACGATGGTTACGAACATACTGTCAATTCTCACATTAATCGTTTGCGCAAGAAAATCGAAAAAGATCCACAACAGCCTCAGCATATTGAGACGGTCTGGGGTGTGGGTTATCGCTTTAAAGGGAGCTAGTTTTACATTCCATGTTTAAAAGTCTTTATACAAAACTGGTTCTGGTTCTGTTTTTACTTTGCCTGTCTATCGGTGCTGTGTTTCTGGCGGCCGTATTGTATACAGCGCCCATGTATCAACAGGAAGTAAGCCAGCAGCTTAACCGTGACCTTGCTATGTATATTGTGAATGAGCATGTGCTTATCGAGGACGGCAAGGTCAGGCAGGATAATCTGGAAGCCCTGTTTCATAAGGCTATGATCATTAACCCTAGCCTTGAACTTTATTTGCTAGATGCATCGGGGGAGGTGATTGCGCATTCAATGCCACCTGAAAAAGTAAAACGCAAGCAGGTTTCACTTGAGCCGATTAACGAGTTTCTCGCCGGCAGTAATCACGGACTTATTATGGGTGATAACCCGGTCAATGAGGTACGGCTGAACAGTTTTACAGTTGCGCCGATTGATTTCGAAGGTGAACGCCAGGGTTTTATCTACGCTATCCTGGGCAGTGAAAAGATTGGTTATATAACAGATGTGTTACAGCAGAGTCTGATTGTGAAGTGGAGTGCCAGTGTTGTGCTGGTAGCACTGGCATTTGCATTTTTAGTTGGCCTTGTGCTGTTTTTCTTTTTAATGCGCAAGTTAAAAGTGCTTAGCCGATCTATGCAGAAGTTCAAGGAAAATGATTTGCAGGATACGCTGCCGGTATCGCAGGCAGGCAAGAAGTCGCATGATGAGATAGATGCCATGGCTGTGACTTTTGAACACATGGCGCAACGCCTGCACTCACAAATGTTGCGTTTGCAGGAGACAGATACTTTGCGCCGCGAATTAGTGGCGAATGTGTCACATGATTTAAGAACTCCACTGTCATCTTTAGGAGGCTATCTTGAAACCTTGTTGTTGAAGTCAGATGATTTGTCTAATGAGGAAAAGCAGTCGTATATTAAAATTGCACATGAAAATTCAGAGCGCTTGTCCAGTCTTGTTGAGGAGCTGTTCGAGCTGGCGAAACTGGATGCTAACGAGGTGACTCCTCATGAGGAATCATTTTCTCTGGCGGAACTGGTTTTTGATGTCTCCAGTAAATTCCATTTGCGCACGAAAGAAAAAAATATCCATTTCGATGTGCAAATTGACGATAACCTGTCTTATGTTTCGGCTGACGTTGGCATGATAGAACGTGTGCTCGATAATCTGATTGATAATTCGCTTAAACATACACCGGAAAATGGCACCGTTAGCATTCACCTGTCATCTGATCAGGGCGAAGTCCGGATATCGGTGTCGGATACCGGTTATGGCATCGCTGAGGATGAATTGCCACACATCTTCAAACGATTTTATAGAAAATCCGGTGCGTCTAATGAAGACAGTTCACGGCCGGGGCTGGGGCTGGGGTTGGCCATTGCTTCACGAATCGTTGAACTGCACGGTGGCAACCTGTCTGTCGACAGCGTGTTACATCAGGGCACAACTTTCCATTTTTCGCTGCAAACTACCGGTTAAGGCTACGATGTTATGAAACTGTTAGAAATTAGTGAGAAGCGTGTGATTTAACTTTAGCATAGTCATTCTTCCAATAAATGACAGTGACCGCTTGTGGTCACTTAAACGAGGAGAAAGGACTATGTTAAAACTACTACGTGATGTACTTGCTACGGCCATTGCCAGCGGGTTATTGCTGGCTTCATCATCGGTTATGGCTGATGGTGAGAAAACCTATCAGGTAACCATTACCAACATTACCCATTCTATTAATTTCACGCCCATCCTGGTTGCAAGCCACGGTAAAGGCGTATCGTTGTTCGATCTGGGTTCAGCGGCGAGTGATGAGTTGGCAACGATTGCCGAAAGCGGTAACGCCGCTCCGTTGGCAGCGAAACTGCTGGATGAAGGTGCTGCCGATGTACAAAATTCAGGTGCCTTGTTGAAACCGGGTGAATCTGTCACTGTTTATGTCAAAAGAACTCATGGTGCACGTTACATCAGTGTTGCATCAATGATGTTGCCAACCAATGACGGTTTTATCGCTTTGAACGGCATTAAGGTGCCAAAACATGGCACTGCCACTTATTACTCAGTCGGTTATGACGCGGGTAGTGAGCCTAATGATGAGTTGTGCATCAGCATTCCTGGCCCGACCTGTGGCGGAACCGGTCCATCACCTGATGCGGGTGGTGAAGGTTATGTTCACATTAATCGCGGCATTCACGGAATTGGCGATCTGGCACCTGATGTTTATGACTGGAGAAATCCGGTAGCGAAGATAAGCATAACGCGTGCCAACAATGACGATTAGCGTTTAGTCATTTTACTGGTGCCGGGGTCGAATTCTGTTGATTCCGGTGCCAGATTTTTTTAACTCTAAAGCGGTTTTTGTGGCTTTAAAATACATACACATTTTTCGTGTATTAGCATTGACAATATTGTTTGGTTTCCTACCCTTTAAGTAACTACATTATCTATTGGATTGTTTGAGTTTTCTGAAAGCTGTTCCTTGCTGCAATAGCCAGACTTTAAGTGCCTGAATGATCTAATAGACCTTGTTTCCCAATATGGATGTTTTTAACTGATCTTTGTACCGGGAGATATTGTCATGAGTTACACATATATGTTTTTCAACGCGTTTCAGTCTCGTTCCAAAATGTTATCTAATTGTTGTCTGCACATGGCCGTGCATTCCATGTTCACAAAAAGAAAGTTATCGACGATTGCTGGTCTGGTGCTGACGATGAATCTGTGTGCCGTTAATGCCGCAGAATACTCGTTAGCTGTTCAGCCTATTTTGCCGCGAGCTGAGATGCAGAAGCAGTACAAAGCGTTGGCGGATTACTTATCGGCTGAAACCGGCGATACAATAACGATTTCGGCCTTCAGTAGTTTCAAGTCATATTTTGCCAATATGAAACGTAAAAAGGGTTTCGACATAGTATTAGATGCTGCACATTTTACTAATTATCGTGCAGATAATATGGGCTACAGCGTGTTGGCAAAACTGCCAGACACGGTGAGTTTTAGTCTTGTGACGAGACCGGATCTCCTGGTCTTTGATGAAGATGATTTAATTCCCTACAAAATAGCAACGATGGTCTCGCCAGCGATAGGTGGTTTGCGACTTAGAGAGTTGTATCCAGATATCGACAATAGTCCAACGATTGTCAGAGCCATGGACTCGGTAGATGCTGTAAAGCAGGTACAGGATGGTCGTGCCGATGCTGCTATGATTCCTACGCCGTTGGTAGGGCAATATAGTGACTTGAACACAGTGCTAACGACTACACCGTTGCCGCACATGGCGCTCTCCGTATCACCGGATGTTCCCCAGGTTGTGGCTGAGAAAATAAAGAAAGCCATGCTCAATGCTGTTGATACAGAAAAGGGGAAGGCGATGCTTTTAGCTTTAAACTTCTCCGGTTTTGTTGCTGCCTCTAATGAAAACTACGCGGGCTTTGCCAATATTCTTCAGCTTACCAAGCGTAATAGACCGGTATTGACGACTAGATAAGTAGTTGGTAGGCCGGGATAAAGTTTTGTTGTTCCCGGCGCTTGTGAAGGTTGCCTGCAAGATTTCCTTATGCAGGCCTACGATTGCGTAAGCGAAAAAAGTTTGGTGCCCCGAAGAGGATTCGAACCTCTGGCCTTCCCCTTAGGAGGGGGACGCTCTATCCAGCTGAGCTACCGGGGCTGTGTTCGGGCGGTGATTATATCAGTGGGAAGCTCTGGTGTCGTGTGAGCTGATGGGATAAAAACGACCAAATGCACAGACAAAAAACAATTATCCACAGATGAACACAGATGAACGCAGATAAAACGTTTTTGCTTTTAACCTCTGCGTTTATCTGTGTTCATCTGTGGAAAAAATATGTTCTTCAGTAGGTGGCGAATTTGGAAGCTAACGCCGGCTGTCTCTTCGTTCCTGTCCTTTGTATTTTCGGGATAGCTTACGCCAGATAAATGATTGCGGTTCGCTTTCAAAGGTCATGACGTAGTTCATATTGCTCATGCTGTGTAAGGTCCATTGCATGCTGTTCATGGTTTCACGCATACCGCAGAAGAGGATTTGGTCACCCGCTTTAATCACGTTTGAATCGTCCGGCATCAGTTGGAAGCTACCTTCTCGTTCTATCAATAGAGCAACACACTTGAGTTTGTGTTTTTGTGACGCCGGATCCTGTGTCAGTGTGTTGAGTGAGATCTTACGCCCTAACAATTGGGCTTTTATTATTGCGGGTGCCATGGCTTCGTTTACTTCTGTTGTCCAGACATGGGGTTTGCGTTCGCCGATAACGGCACTTAATCTGCTGACGACGATGTTGGTCCATTCTTCACCTTGCTTTTTAGCTTGATTCAGGTATTCAATTAAAAGCGGATTTAAAAACAGGGCACGAATCATGCGTGCTGTTATTTCGCGTGGTTGCATGACCAGGTCTGCTTTGGTTCTTTTAAACAGCTCGGCGTTGGCGCGTTGGTTTTGTCTACCGATAACAAATATGTCCGGATTCATCTGACGCGCAGTCATGATAATCGACAGGTTGTTTGAATCATCGTCACCGCCGGCAATTATGCCAACAGCATTTTTTATGTCAGCTTTGGTAAGAGATTTTTCATCAATACCTGTTCCCTTAATAATGCTATCTGCCTGGTCAATGTTATCGTGTTTGAATGTTTTGCAGACCTCTTCCAGCGGTTCGAGAATGACGGTTTCGATATCATGCTCCAGCATTTTTTGATAGAGGGCTTGCCCAAACCTGCCATAACTACACAGTATCCAGCGACCATACTGCAAATTTAAAGGCTCATTAGTGATTTTTGAGTTGGGAGCGCCGGTCAGCCAGTCAAAGATAAGGTGCAGGGAAGGTGAGTGCAGTAACATTGAAAAAATGTCTGCAAAAGTACGGTAAGGGTTGATAACGTAATTTGTGTTGAACGAGAGCATGTTCTCTTCATAGGCGCGCAGATCCGAGCGGCAAATAACTTTTACTTCGGGATGAAGCAGTTTGCTGCTAAGAGCAATCTTGAGATTGGTTGCGTCAGAAGCGGTGGCTGCAATGACACCGTGACAATAGTCACTACTGATGCCTGCCATTTGTAGATATCTGGGGATGGACGCATTGGCTATCAGGTAAGGCACATACTCCTGCAAGTTGTGAAGGTTGTTTTCGAGCAGGCTTTCAGCGTCTTTTTCGATAACGATGGCGCGATAATGTTCTTCGGTGAGTGCTTTAACGACTTCGTAACCGGTTTCGCCCAATCCGCAGACAAGATAAAAAGGTTCGCGTATTTTTTTCACCTGATGCTTGAAGCGTGATTCATCGCGTGATTTTCTGAATGCCGGATCCTGAACCAGAGACAGGATATTACCGATGGCAAAGAGCCAGCCAATAACTGTCATGTAAATGGTGCATAACACCCACATGCGTTGTGCGTCGTTCAGAGCGTAGGGTATTTCACCAAATCCGATGGTAGTGGCAGTAAAGCTGACGTAATAGAAAGCATGAAAGATGCTCATGTGCCATATATTGCCTTTATCATCAACGCCCGGTATCAGGATTAATCCCAATATAGCGATAGCGTAAACTACAATGAGAAACAACAATGGCGCGCGCATACGCCGCATAATCATCGACGTTGCCGGTTCGATAGATTCTTCAGAGGTTTCCTGCGGGACGGGTTCCTCAGTACTCATGATTATCGTTGATGTAGGGTTTAACGACGTTGAGTTGTGGTTTCAATGATAAGTAGAATCACTGAAACGATATTAGCAAGTACTGCGCCACCGCTAAGTGAAACGATGGTTGCCATAGCGGCCGGTGTTAGTCCGGTGTCCTGTACGTGTATGGCAAATGTCCAGACCAGTGCGGCTGAAATTAATTGCACCAGCGCTACCAGACTAGTAGCTAGCATCAAGGAACCCATTTGGCTGCGGTCGCCAAATTTAAAAACGGTGGCGATTAAGTTGACGACAATAACAGCAAACAGTTCGTAGACGTTATGGTGTTCCGGGTCATCCAACTCGCCGATAAAAAAACCGAAATTCAGCGTTAGCGCCAGAATCATGAAAAAGCTGAAGATGACTTTATCTGGGTTCATGGTTTATCCCCGTGTTGTTTTGTTATTCTTTATATAGAGTGTAGCTTAAAAAAACGTTCTTTAGTCACAGAGATTTACAGTTACGTTATTGCGAGCGGTAGCGCGGCAGTATTGGTGCATGAATGCACCGTAAACAGGCCTGACGACGGAATTTTTAGTAGGGTGGGCATTGCCCACCATCACCCATGTCGGGCAATGCCCGACCTACGAACATCGTCGAAGTGATGGCAAGGCTTTTTTGCCACAGAGGGCACAG
>QIHT01000010.1 GCA_003229115.1 Gammaproteobacteria bacterium
GAGGCATAAGGACATGCCGAATAATTTATTCGCACAAAGGTTATGGTGTCACTATCTGGTCGTTTTGTGCGAATAAATTCGCACCTACAGGTTACCTGGCAAGCCACGGGGTATTACACCCACAGTGATTAATAAATAATAAAGTTCGAACTCAAATTAATCATTTACGCTCATCTGTGAACTAAATTAATTTTTTCCATGCCTCATGCTTTTCTATCAATGATAAAGCCTGCTGCAATAACGCAATACCCGGCTCCATTCGATGCCATGTCGACGCACCCGAAGGATGAGGTAGTGGTATCAAATGCACTGACTGTCCAAAAATCGTCGTTTCAAAACTTTGGCCAATTACGTCCACCATTTTTTTCACCTCTATGTATTGGGAAATCGCCAGTTTTCCAACAGGTATAACCAGCTTAGGTTGAAGTAAGCTGAACTCTGCCTGCAGCCATTGTGAACAATTCAATATTTCTTCGTTATTTGGCACCCGGTCGCCGCCTTTTGGATTTTTCCCGGGGAAGCAGCGACAAACAGCCGCCATATATATCTTTTTCCTGAATTCAGCTTCATTCAGCCCAATAGATGCGAACCATTTGAACAGGGTTTTACCTGCAGTCCATGCAAACGGCCTGCCCAGGCCACCTTCTTTGTCTCCCGGTGCCTGGCCTATGAGCAAAATTCTTGAGGTTATCGGCTGGCCGGTAATCACAGGTGGTATCATGTCTGAACATTTACGGCACTGTCTCAGTAATGCCTGGTGCTCTGCAACGGCTGCTTTGGTGGTCATAGGATCGAACTAGCTATTTTGTTTGTATATTTTAAAAAAGTCGTGATAATACACCACAACATACCTGCCTGACATAAACCGTGCTATGGACATAACCCAAAACCTCATCCAGTTGCTACAAAGATGGTTTACCGAATTCACTACCATATCCGGTGGTTTGCAGCTGGCAACGATTATCGGATGCGGTGTACTCGCTTACTTCACCCACAAGAGTTGGCAACGCTTTATTTCAAAACTGTTAGGCGGTTTTGAGCAGCAGGCTTTTATTCGCTTCCTGTTACGCGGAACAGATCGTGCCTCATTTCCAATGAGCATGCTGATTTATTTACTGACTGTCCGGTTTATCCTGTCTCAATTCGAGCTCAATGTAGCCATTCTTGATATTTTTACACCTCTGCTTCTGTCTTTGGCCGCTATTCAACTCACGGTTTACACCATACGCCGAGGCTTTTCTCCCAGCCCTGCACTTCGCGCATGGGAAGGTGTGATCAGTTTATGTATATGGGGACTGGTTGCGCTGCACCTTGTTGGCTGGTTGCCCGACATTCTGCATGCACTGGATGAACTATCGATAGACACGGGGGACAATAAGTTCTCGGTCTTGTCTGCTCTAAAACTGGTTATTGCGATACTCCTTTTTGTTGTTCTGGCCAACTGGTTATCAAAACTAATTGAACGCCGCGCCCGGCATTCACCACACATTAGCCCAAGCATGCGCGTGGGTTTAACCAAGATCAGTAAATTCCTGCTGTATACCATTGCCTTCCTGTTTGCTTTAAACAGTGTCGGCATCAATCTCACCACCTTCGCCGTATTTGGTGGTGCTATTGGTGTAGGCATTGGTTTTGGCCTGCAGAAAATCTTCAGTAATTTTATCAGCGGCTTTATTTTATTATTTGATCGCTCTATCCGTCCCGGCGATGTCATCAGTATTGGTGAGCGTTTTGGCTGGGTGCAGGCACTACATGCACGTTATGTGGTCGTGCGTGATCGTGATGGTGTTGAAACACTCATACCTAATGAAAACCTGATCACTTCGGAAGTAATTAACTGGAGTTACTCTGATCGAACTATTCGCGTTCGTATCCCTATACAGGTTAGTTACGATGATGATCCTGAACAGGTGATGAATATACTACTTGAATGCAGCAAACAACAACCGCGTGTTCTGAAAGAGCCTCCGCCTGTTGCGCGCCTGATGGGTTTCGGTGATAACGGCATTGACCTTGAAGTGCGTATCTGGCTACGTGACCCTGAAGCCGGTGTCGGTAATGTGCGCTCAGATATTAATCTTGCTATATGGAAAAAATTCAAGGAACACAATATTTCTATTCCATTCCCTCAGCGCGATGTGCACATGGTTAATATACCAGAACCATAAAACCAACATGCTATCGTGTGACCCATGTCAAATAAGCGAATTGTAGCGTACAGCTAACTGGCCATATCGGTTAAAATACAGCTGAACTGAATGGCTACATACTATTGACTATGCGATTTTCAGCACAACTCATAGCGGCTACTACACTATTCGCCACAACAACACTTCAGGCCGATGTGCTTGTTTTAGTGCACGGCTATCTCGCCAATGCCGAGACATGGGAACGTAGCGGCATCAACACAGTGCTTGATGAAAACGGCTGGGAACGCGGAGGTCTGTTTACTCGCTCACCTTCTGGTATCAAGTTACTGGAAACAAAAAACAAGAATGCAAAAAACACTGTTTATGTCGTAGATCTGCCTGCCGATGCACCGGTTATCGTGCAATCCGACTTACTCAGCAACATGCTGGACAGCGTACGACAACGGCAACCTGGTGAACCTGTAATCATTGTTGGGCATTCTGCGGGTGGCGTTGTTGCCAGAATGTCACTGGTACGCGCCGGCGCTAATAATATAACCGCGCTAATAACTATTGCTAGTCCTCATAGTGGCACTACACGTGCCGAAGAAGCTATCAATGCAACCAATGAATCGGGGCCATTTGGCATGGTAAAAAGCATGTTCGGTGGTCGCGATTACGATACCGTTAAGCGATCACGCGGCTTACTGTTCGACCTGACGCGCCCTCGTCCGGGTAATATGCTGTATTGGCTTAATAGCCAGAAGCATCCTGATATACAATATTATTCAGTGGTTCGACTCAACCCTGTCGGTTTTGCCGGCGATGATCTTGTCCCCGGTTATAGTCAGGACATGAACAATATTCCCGCACTGCAAGGTAGTTGCTCGGCTATTACCACACCTGCTGGCCACAGCCTGATAAAACAGGATGCAACCACACTGCTTAACATTCTTCAGCAGATAAACTCTGATAAAAAACAATAAGGTCATATACATTTTAGTGATGTTATAGATTCAATTTCCGATTTGTCCGCCTGGTGGATTAACAATGAAGTATAAATAACCCTTATGAAAAAACCTCACCACTGCTGCGTATATCTTGGAGATGAACTTGCCAGCTACGGCTTTGGCGATGACCACCCTTTTGGGCCTATGCGCCACCATGTTTTCAAACAGGCTTTCTACGATAAGGGCCAAAATGAGAAAGTTGATATTCGTGACCCTGTCAGTATTGAGCAAAGCATCCTCGAACTTTTTCACACTCATGAATACGTTGAAAAAGTAAAACAACAGTCAAAATTTGGCACAGGTTATCTGGATCAGGGCGACACACCTGCATTCATCGGCATGTTTGAAGCAGCATCTTACGTTGCGGGAACCGTGTGCAATGCTGTTGATCACCTGATGTCCGGGGTGTACAAACGCGCATTTATTCCTATCGCCGGGCTTCATCATGCACGCCGTCATATAGCAGCGGGTTTCTGCGTGTTTAATGATTGCGGTGTCGCCATCGAATACCTTCGTCATAAGCATAATATCAGGCGTGTCGCCTATGTTGATATCGACGCCCATCATGGTGATGGTGTTTTTTATAGTTTCGAGAGCGACCCGGATCTTATCTTTGCTGACCTGCACGAAGATGGTAAGTATCTTTATCCCGGAACCGGCGCTATTACAGAAACAGGCAGCAACGGGGCTATAAATACAAAACTCAATATTCCTATGCCACCAGGCGCTAATGACGATCTATTCAAACAGGTCTGGCCCAAAGTTGAAGCTTACCTGCGCCAGTACAAACCCGACTTTATTCTTTTTCAGTGTGGCGCAGACAGTATTGATGGTGATCCGATCACACACATGGCTTACTCGGAAACAAGCCATGCCTACGCCACACAACAATTATGCAAGCTTGCTGACGAATTTTGCGGTGGCAAACTACTTGCCATGGGCGGCGGTGGCTACAACCACGATAATATTGCCAAAACCTGGACTGCGGTTGTTAATGCCATGATTCAGGCAACTTAGGGAAGCCCTGGCAAAAACCTTGAATTTCCGATAACTGCCCCAATATATCTTTCATCTGTAAATATTGGATGCATTGCTAATGACAAATTCAACACTCGTATCATGCCCACTTTGCTTAACAACCAATCGGCTACCTGATGACAGACTGGGCGAAGGCGGTACCTGTGGTAAGTGCGGCGCACCGCTATTCAACCAACGCCCTGTTGAACTCACATCACACAACTTTGACAAATTGATTACCAGTAACGATATCCCTGTACTGGTCGACTTCTGGGCATCGTGGTGTGGGCCCTGTAAAATGATGGCACCTGTTTTTGAACAGGCCGCACAACAGCTGGAGCCTCACGTTCGACTCGGCAAGCTCAATACGGAAAATGAACCTGAAATTGCGGCTCGATACGGCATTCGAAGTATTCCGACGATTGCACTATTCAAGAATGGGAAAATAATTGCGCAGCAGGCTGGTGCGATGGACCTTGGTAACCTGGTAGCCTGGACGAACTCTTACACCACGAAATCAACCAGTTAATTTTTAGCCACAGAGGTCACAGAGCACACAGAGAAAATCACATTTTTTTTTCGATATCAACGCAGTCGTAGAAGTGGCTTTAGCCGAGAATAATTGTTGGGTAAAAATAAATAATAGTTTTCTCTGTGTACTCTGTGACCTCTGTGGCAAATAATAATATCAGTTAGTTTGGTGACATGACCATCGTCCTGTCAGGAAATATTTATAGTTCTACAAATAAACCGTGCCTATAAGTCTTCTCTGAGCTTTTTCAGCGCATTGCGGAAGCGAGCTCTATCGTATTTTTCTTCATCACCGACGATATCGTATAACTCGTTTATATTTGCACCGAGCTTTGATTTTTGCTGACTACTTAAAGGCTGGATCCTGTCCCACGAAATGGTTAGCGCACTAATCGCCATAATGACAGGACAAGCACAAACGTGCGCGTTTCTCCAGATCATCGAGCGGGTATAGACCATCTCTTATATTACTCTCATGCGTTGCATCTTTATCAGTATGCGTAGCCAACCATTTCTCGGAGCCGCCATGACATGTTTCGCAGCCTACGCCATCTGACATAAGAAATCTTTTACCCTGAAGTTTCTTCGGCACATTACTTGAATGGCAATTTAAGCAAACAGGTTCTTTCTCAGGCGACTTCAAACCCAGCTTATCGGTTATCGCCTTGAATTCTTTACTGAGTAATTTATTGTACGCAAGACTGTGGATATCTTTTCTATCCCAGGTGATGTATTCATTATGAAGAATGTTTGAATTTTTATATTCTTTAACCGAACCGTGGCACATGCTGCTTGAGCAGGTGGCTACGCCATTGTGTGTTTTGCCATCCAGCACCGGGAACGGTTGGGCTAATGCATACGTGCTCAGCAACATCAAACACAGTGTGTGATACAAAACTGCGCAGCAGTTTACTAATTATTTTCATAGCTTCTGTTTTATTAAAAACATTCATACACATTCTTGTATCATTCACTCATTATAATAAGTTACGTCATTGCGAGCGGTAGCGCGGCAATCCCGTCCAGTACGCGTAATTCAGAAGATTACAAATTACGTCCATGTAATTTACCCGTACGGGCCACACAAAACGCGTTCAATTTTTCTCCCGGAAAAATTAGTGCCGCGCTACCGCTCGCAATGACGGATTCTTATATATATACTTTTTTTCAAAAACCTACTTATTAACCTTGTCATTAACCGTCCACGGCTTACCCTTGTTATCAAGGAAAAGCTTTTGCATTTCTTCCAGATTAAATGGTCTTGAACCCAATCGACCAAACACTGCCATCTGCCCGCCGGTCTCGTCAACAGCACGGTCTCTATCCAGGCCTTTTGATAATGACAATGCCGGTGAGTCCGTCTGGAACCAGGCAATAAGTTCAGGATGTGGCTGCGGACTAAAACCGTGGCTGACTATCCGGCGATGTCATCTGCAGTACTTTTAAACCGTTTTTACCATCGGCAACATAACCGATTAAGCTGGCATTGGTGGTAGCGACAATAACATCCCGGGCATCGTTAAGGTAACCATCGGCTGTGTACAACTCTACCAGTTTTGGTTTTTCCGGTTTTTCTACATCAATAATCGCGAGCCCCTGTTTTCCGGCAGCCACGTACGCGTAGGTACGTGCCACGTAAACCCGGTAGGCTTCATCCAGTTCTATTCTGGCACCGGAAACAATAAAATGGTGAAAATAGTTGAAACCTTGAGCTATTGCCTGCATTCTGCAAATCCAACCTTAAATTTCGAGAGCTTGAATGCTGGTACACATCTGGTTTGGCTTTTTTGCCGTTGCTTTTGTAACAGCGCTCTACCAGTGGCTGATCAATGGCCATGCAGAAATCTTCAGCCTGCTGATACAGTCCACTTTCGACATGGCAGCACTGGGTGTTGAAATTGCTATCGGACTGATTGGTGTTTTGTGCCTGTGGCTGGGATTTTTTAAAATTGCGGAAAACTCGGGGCTGATCTCGATACTCGCACGCGGACTGGAACCACTGTTCATGAAATTAATGCCTGAAGTACCCAAAGGGCATCCCGCTCACGGCAGTATTACCATGAACATCGCCGCCAATATGCTGGGACTGGATAACGCCGCCACACCCATGGGTCTCAAGGCGATGCAGGACCTGCAAACACTCAATCCCGGCAAAGACACCGCCAGCAATGCACAAATCCTGTTTCTCGTGCTCAACACCTCATCCGTCACTTTATTACCAATTACTATATTTATGTACAGGGCACAGCAGGGATCGACCGAGCCGACCGCGATATTTATCCCGATTCTACTGGCAACCTCTGCGTCTACACTGGTCGGCCTCGCCGCCGTTGCCTATGTACAAAAACTCAGACTCTTTAATAAGGTGGTATTGAGCTACTTTGCCGGCTTCACCTTATTACTGGCCTCTCTTGCCACCTACCTTGCCAGTCAACCGGCAGAAGAAATGTCAGCCACCTCGAGTCTGCTGGGAAATTTGATCCTGTTCAGCCTGATTATGTTATTCCTGAGCTACGGCTGGCGAAAAAAAGTCAATGTGTACGACGCTTTTATCGAGGGTGCCAAACAGGGCTTCGAGGTGGCCATCAAGCTCATCCCCTACCTGGTGGGCATGCTGGTGGCTATTGGTGTACTGCGCAGCAGCGGGGCACTCGATGGTCTGCTGGTGGGCATCGAATATTTACTCACCCTGATGGGCTTCAATACCGACTTTGTGCAGGCCTTACCCACCGCTTTCATGAAACCGCTCAGCGGCAGCGGTGCCCGCGCCATGATGCTGGAAACCATGAACACCCACGGCGTTGACTCCTTCCCGGCAACGCTTGCCGCTATCATGCAGGGCAGCACAGAAACCACTTTTTACGTATTAGCCGTGTACTTCGGCAGCGTCGGCATCAAACACGTACGCCATGCCATCGCCTGCGCCCTGCTGGCTGACGTGGCGGGAATTACCGTAGCGACTATGGCAGGCTACTGGTTTTTCCACTAAGCTGAGAGCTCAGCAAATATTTGATATTGCACATAAATTATAAGAACCATTCAATATGCCTGTCCACCCAAAAATAGCGGCAACATTTATTTTCCTGGCACTGCTAAACGCCTGCTCAATGGACAAATTTCTGGTTCGCAGCTCCATTCCCCTGATAGAAGGCGGGATTACCGCACTAAACGCTGAAACCGACCTGAAGCTGGCAGAGGAATCCATCCCCACCAATCTCACAATGCTGGAAGGCATGATCAGCATTGACCCCGAAAATGACACGCTGCGTACTTTTGCAGCACAGGCCTATTACGGACTGAGCTACGGCTTCAACGAAGACAACCGGCGCGAACGCGCTGTTAATTTCTATTTGCGCGGACAGAAACACGGCAGCAAAGCACTGGCTATTAATGGACTGAACGATATCGAAAAAATCCCGATGGATGAGCTCGAAGCCAACCTTAAAAAAATGGGCAAAGACGATGTGCCCGCATTGTTCTGGACCGCCGGCAACTGGGCCAAATGGATAGACCATAACCGGAATTCGACCGGGCTCATGCAATTGCCCAGAGCCACCGCACTAATGCAGCGTGTACTCGAATTAGATGACACCTTTTATCATGGCGGTGCCCACATGTATTTTGGTGTTTACTACGGCGCAAAATCGCCGATGTTCGGTGGTGATTTCAAAAAATCCGAGCATCACTTTGACAGGGCACGTGAAATTACCGGTGGAAAACTACTGGTCGCAGACCTGCTGCAGGCCCAGTATCTTTCAAGACAAAAACTGGACCGCGAAGACTTTCACAACCGCTTAACAAAAATTATCGAAGCCCCGGATGACTTATACCCGGAACTGGGCTTACTCAACCAGATCGCTAAACGCAAAGCACGCATGCTTTTAAACAAGGAAGAAAAATGGTTTTAAGAACACTCGTCTTTTTATTTGTTTTTGTATCGACCACGCAAGTTTTCGCAAAGGAAGTTTACACGCTTAAATTTGCAACGCTCATCCCGACAGGTACCGAGTGGACAACAATACTCGATGACTGGATAAAAGACGTTGAGGCCAAAAGCAAAGGTCGCCTGAAATTCAAAATGTATCCCGGCGGCGTCATGGGTGACGAACCTGATGTGTTGCGTAAAATCCGCAAAGGCCAGTTGCATGGCGGGCTTTTTACCGGTTACGGCATTGGTAGGATCTATTCCCCTGCTCGCGTACTCGAAGTCCCGTTTTTATTTAAAAACACTGACGAATCAGATTACGTGCGTGACCACATCATGCCTGATATAGAAAAAGGCTTTAAGAAAAATGGTTTTGAACTGTTAGGTTGGCCCGAGATCGGTTTTATCCATTTTTTCTCAAAACATAAAATCGAATCTATTGAAGACGTACGAAAAAGCCGCATCTGGTTATGGCAAGGCGACCCACTCGGTGAAGCCTTTTTTGAGGCTTCGGATATTTCACCCATCCCACTCTCCATCATTGACGTATACCCGCAACTCTCTGCAAAACACGGCAGTATTGATACTGTTTATGTTTCCACTTTTGGCGCTATCGCCCTGCAATGGCACTCTAAACTAAAATACGCGACCAACATTGCACTAACCAATGCTATTGGCGGATTAGTCATCAGCAATAAATTTTTTGACAAACTCCCGCAGGACCTTCAGAGCTTGCTAAAAACAACCGGCAAAACAATGAGTGATCGTGTTCGCAACAGCACACGCCTTGAAAACCAGAAAAGTCGCATCCTGCTGGAAGAAAGCGGCATTGTTTTTTTGTGGGACTGGGATGATAACAGCATGGAGCAGTTTATCGAGATAAGAGACAAGGCCGCAAAACACCTTGAAAACACGAATTACATCCCCGCTTCGTTCTTTAACAAAACACGCAATTTGCTCACTGAATATCGAAATAAAAAACAGCAATAAATCGTAACAATAAAAAATAAAAGCCGATTGCTTACCACAATAGAAAAAAAACTGATTTTAATTGAAAGCTGGGTAGCTTCACTTAGCTTGCTACTGTTACTTACCTTATCAGTATTTCAGATGCTGATTCGAAATTTTCTGGATTTTGGTTATCCTGAAATAGATATCATCAACCGTCATCTTCTTCTGGTATGCGGAGCAATGGGCGCTGTTATCGCAACCCCCAAACTACGGCATATAAAAATTGATGCACTAACACCGTTAATAAGTGACATCACAAAAAAAGCCCTGCGTTGCCCTTTATTAATTTTTACGGCTATTGTTTGCGCCGCTTTAACTTATCCAGCCGTACAATTTTGCCTTGACGAATGGCAGTATGTACCCGCTAACGAACGCTGGACCCTGCCTTTCACTCTTATCTACCCCGTAGGTTTTTCGTTACTTAGCCTGCATTTTTTTCTGTTGTGTTTTACAGCAAAAGATAAATGATCATTGTTGTAGTTATAGCACTGATACTCATCGCCTTACTTGGCGCACCCTTGTTTGCCATACTCGGTGCGGGCGGCATACTGGCAAGCTATAACTCTGGTCTCAGTCCCGATTTGCTGATTATCGAGATGAATCGACTGGCCTCATCACCCAGCATGATCGCCCTGCCATTATTTATTTTTGCCGGAGTCGTTATGTCCTCCGGCGGTACACCGAAAAGACTGGTTAACTTTTACCGCGCTGCATTGGGCTGGTTACCCGGCGGACTGGCCATTGTCACTATTGGAGCCTGCGCTTTTTTTACCATGTTTTCCGGAGCGTCCGGCGTTACGATTCTCGCACTGGGTGGATTACTTTATCCCATACTCACCAACGAAGGTTATAAAAAAAGGTTCTCCCTCGGCTTGTTAACAACCTCGGGCTCACTAGGTTTACTGTTCCCGCCCAGCCTC
Organism: Gammaproteobacteria bacterium; assembly: GCA_003229115.1. Lineage (GTDB taxonomy): Bacteria > Pseudomonadota > Gammaproteobacteria > SZUA-229 > SZUA-229 > SZUA-116. The sequence continues at coordinate 10,544 of QIHT01000010.1, forward strand.
GCAATTCTTGTTTTTGGTATTGTTTCTGGCGTTAGCATAGAACAACTTTTCATGGCCGGAGTAGTGCCCGGCCTTTTGTTAATGCTTATGCTTTCCATCTACAGTATGTACATAGGGCATCATCATAAAGTTGAACGCCATGACTTCAACTTTAAGGTTTTAAAGTCTAGCGCGCGCTCATGCATCTGGGACCTGCTCTTACCTTTTGCTATTGTCATCGGCATCTTTGGCGGTTTTGTTTCTATCACAGAAGCTGCTGCTGCTACTTGCGCTTACGTTATTTTTATTGAAACCGCCGTCTACCGGGAGATCAGTATCAATAAACAACTTTTTGGTTTATTGACAGAAGCTAGCATTCTTTTTGGCAGTCTTATTATTATTCTGCTAATCGCTCTTGGTTTAACTAACCTGCTGATTGATGCGCAGATTCCCATGAAAATGCTGGCATTCCTTGAACAGCACATCGACAGCAAACTTCAATTCCTGTTACTGCTTAACCTGTTTTTACTGGCAGTCGGTGCCATGATGGATATATTTTCAGCCATTGTGGTGGTGGTGCCGCTGATTCTTCCACTGGCCACCCGCTACGGCATAGACCCAGTACACCTTGGCATTATCTTCCTCGCCAACCTGGAAATAGGCTACTCAACCCCCCCCGTTGGTATCAACCTTTTTATCGCCAGCCAACGCTTCAATCAGCCCATTATCAAGCTGTTTCGCTCTACCCTGCCTTTCCTGCTTTTAATGATTATCTGGCTGATGGTCATCACCTATATTCCTGAACTTTCCCTGTGGTGGAAGGACGAATAAATCAGACGTGCAATAAAACTTCGACCGCGTTAATCTATCAGTTAGCGAATAAACTCAAGCTCGCATCAAAGGGGATCAAACATGCAAAAACCATGGTTAAAGAGTTACCCAAAGGGCGTTCCGGAAACCATCTCTGCCGATGAATTTTCCTCGGTTGCTGATGTTTTCGACCAAAGCATAAAAAAATATCCGGATCTACCGGCATTTTCCAATTTCGGGAAAGTCATTACCTACAGAGAACTGGGGCAGTACACCGACCAGCTTGCGGCTTATCTTAAAAATGACCTGGGCCTGGATGAAGGCGCACGCGTCGCCGTCATGATGCCCAACCTGCTGCAAAACCCGGTCGCTATCTTTGCTATTTTACGCGCCGGACTGGTGGTGGTTAACACCAACCCACTCTACACACCGCGAGAACTCAAGCACCAGATGAAAGACTCAGGCGCAGAAGCGATTATCATCGTCGAAAATTTTTGCAGTGTGCTTGAAGAAGTTATTAGCGATACATCAATAAAACATGTCATCACCACACGTATGGGTGACATGCTGTCATTTCCAAAATCAGCCATTATTAATCTGGTCGTCAAACACGTCAAAAAAATGGTACCCGCCTTCAATCTCCCCGGTGCGGTTACTTTTAAACAGGCACTCAAACTGGGCTCACAGCACCATTTCGAAACCATCCCCACCAACCATTACGACATCGCTTTCCTGCAGTACACAGGTGGCACCACGGGCGTTTCAAAAGGCGCTGTACTCACCAATAGAAATATGGTCGCCAATATGCAGCAGGCTTCGGCATGGATTGCGGGCACCATCACCGACAGCAAGGAAACCATCATAACCGCCCTGCCGCTCTATCATATCTTCTCGCTTACCGCGAATTGCCTGACGTTCATGAAACATGGATGGATGAATTACCTGATCACCAACCCGCGCGACATACCAGGTTTTGTAAAAGAACTAAAAGGCATCCGTTTTGCGGGTATAACCGGCGTAAACACCTTGTTTAACGGGCTTTTAAATCATCCCGAATTCAAGAATGTTGATTTCTCCCACTTGTTACTGGCTTTAGGTGGTGGCATGGCAGTACAACACGCGGTGGCAGAACGCTGGAAAGAAACCACGGGCGTGACGCTGGTTGAAGCTTATGGCCTGACCGAAACCTCACCCGCTGCCTGCATGAACCCGATGGACCTGAAAGATTTTAACGGCATGATCGGTTTGCCCATCTCATCCACTGAAGTTTCCATACAGGACGACGACTGGAATGAACTGGACACCGGCGAGAGCGGTGAAATATGTATTCGCGGCCCGCAGGTCATGCAGGGCTACTGGCAACGCGCCAAAGAAACCGCCAATGTGCTCAGCGCTGACGGCTGGTTACATACCGGCGATATCGGCATCATGAACGAAGAAGGTTTTGTAAAAATCGTCGACCGCAAAAAAGACATGATCCTGGTTTCCGGCTTTAACGTGTACCCCAACGAAGTCGAAGGCTTTATTGCAGAAAACCCGGGGGTTGAAGAAGTCGGTGTTGTTGGCAGGCCCGATGAAAAAAGCGGTGAAGTTGTTATCGCTATTGTGGTTAAAAAAGATCCTGCTTTAACCGAGGAGGCTTTAAAAGCTTTTTGTCATGAAGGTTTAACCAACTACAAGGTACCGAGGGAAATAATTTTTACTGACGAATTACCGAAGACTAATGTTGGTAAGATTTTGCGTCGAGAATTACGGGATAAGTATATTAATAATTAGTGTTTGTTTTTTTCTGTCGTGCTTCTAGCGGTATTCGCTAGTTTGTCATCCCGAACGAATGTGAGGGATCTTGGTTTTTAGTTTTTATTTGTTAGTGTTTTCTGGATTGCCTGTCTTACTCTGATACCTATGGTTTCGCCCGTTGGCGAGTTACTTTATTTTGCTTGTCCAAAATAAAGTAACCACTAAATTCGCCGGGAGCGAATTTGAACAGCCGTTTTATGGCTGGCCCGAAGGGCAAAACACAGGACGTGTTTTGT
>QIHT01000146.1 GCA_003229115.1 Gammaproteobacteria bacterium
TCAGGAACCTTGACTTCAATGGTCATTTATTACGCATCCTTTACATATACTTATAGTCATCGTCATATAGTACCGCCCTTTCTACAAGCTCATTTTGCTGAATAGCATGAAGCTTTGATGATCCTGCCGCCGGTGCTGATGAAGATTGCCGTCCAACATAATGTAGATACCACTCCCTTCCCAGCATTGCAGGCAAACGCGGTTTAGCAAAATCCCACGCGCCCTGATTTTTGGGCTCTTCCTGACACCATATTAGTGTACGAGCATTGAGGTAAGGCTTTAGTATCTCATTGAGCTCTGGTCCTGGAAACGGATACAACTGCTCAATACGAATAATGGCCACTCTGTCCAGTTTTTCCTCACGGCGCCTGGCCAGCAAATCGTAATACACTTTACCGCTACATAAAATAACATGCTTGATTTTTTCAGGCGCCAAACTATCCACTTCTCCAATCACTCGCTGATAATGACCGCTGGTTAAATCGTCCAGAGAGCTAACGCATAGTTTATGGCGCAGCAGGCTCTTGGGTGTCATCACAATCAACGGCTTTCTGCAATTTCTCACCATTTGCCGACGTAACAAATGATACATCTGCGCAGGTGTACTCGGTACACATACCTGCATGTTATTGCCAGAACACAACTGCAGATATCGTTCAAGTCTTGCCGAGGAATGTTCCGCACCCTGCCCCTCAAAACCATGTGGTAACAACATCACTAAACCACTGGCACGGCCCCATTTATGCTCGCCCGAAGAGATGAACTGGTCGATAACAACCTGTGCGCCATTGGCAAAATCGCCAAACTGGGCCTCCCAAAGTGCCATGGTTTTCGGGTCAGCCGTTGAAAACCCGTATTCAAAAGCCAGCACAGCGAGTTCTGACAACAGAGAATCAATCACCAGGAAATTATTTCTGGCTTTGCCAACACTTCGCAGCGGCACAAATGAAAGCCCGTCTTTCTGGTTATGCAGTACAGAATGGCGATGAAAAAATGTTCCGCGGCCACTATCCTGGCCCGACAAACGCACCGAAAAACCCTCGTTCACCAAGGTTGCATAGGCCATCACCTCGGCATAACCCCAGTCAATCGGCAATGCACCTGCCGTCATTTTATGACGGTCACCAAGAATTTTTGCCACCCTGGGCTGTACTTCAAAGCCTTCCGGCAACTGTTCGAGTTTTGCACTCAATTGTCGAATGGTATCCAGACCGACACCGGTATCAATATCATCCAGTATCGAAGCGCAAACATAGGGCTTCCAGTCCATATGTTCTGAAGCATCCACCGCATCTTCCGCCAGCTTGTGCGGCACCACACAACCGCCCGCTTCCAGTGCTTTGCGCACATCCGCCACCATCTCATCAACTTGCGCCTGCGTCATCACGCTTTCATTAACTAACTGCTTTGCATAAATTCCACGCGTTGTGTCCAGAGCATCAATGGTCTTATACATCATTGGCTGAGTTGCCTTGGGCTCGTCAGCTTCATTATGACCATGGCGGCGGTAACAAACCATATCGATGACAACGTCTTTTTTAAAAGCCATACGATAATCGAACGCTAATTTTGTCACCATAACAACCGCTTCCGGATCATCGCCATTAACATGAAAAATCGGTGCATCAATCATCTTGGCAATATCAGTGCAATACTGTGTTGAACGAACATCGTTTCGATTGCTTGTGGTAAACCCAATCTGGTTATTTACAATAATATGTATCGTACCTTTGGTTGAATAACCTCGTGACTGCGACATTTGCAGAGTTTCCATGACCACACCCTGACCTGAAAATGCCGAATCACCGTGAATCTGCACCGCCATAACTTCAACACCTTCAGCATCACCACGGCGGAACTGTCTCGAACGCACCGAACCTTCAACTACCGGTGCAACGATTTCAAGATGTGACGGATTAAAAGCCAGCGCAAGATGAACGGGGCCTCCTCGCGTATTCATATCTGACGAAAAACCCAGATGATATTTCACATCACCGGTTAATTCATTAACATGCTTGGTGCCCTCGAACTCACTAAAAAGTTCTGTCGGGCTTTTACCCAGAATATTAACCAGCACATTCAGTCGTCCCCGATGCGCCATACCGATAACGACTTCTTTTACACCTTGCTCACCCGCATGCTGAACAAGCTCATCAAGCATAGGTATTAACGACTCACCGCCTTCCAGCGAGAAACGTTTCTGGCCGACGTACTTGGTATGCAAATATCTTTCCATACCTTCGGCATCCGTCAACTGCTGAAGAATATTGCTTTTCTCTTCAGCATCAAGCTCGACGACCCCCTTTGCGAGTTCAAGCCGCTGCTGTATCCAGCGTTTTTCTGTGGTCTCCATAATGTGCATGTACTCTGCACCAATCGACCCGCAATAAGCCGCACGGATAGTTGTGTAAATCTCATTAAGTGTCGCTTTTTGCAGACCCACCAGTGAGCCTGTTTCAAAAACCGTTTCATAGTCTGCTTCACCGAGTTCGTGATAGTGCAAACTCAATTCACTTATTTCGACACCACGATTTTTAGTTATGGGGTTAATATCGGCCTGTTGATGGCCGCGGAAGCGATAAGCGTTAATCAGCTGAAGCACACGGACTTGCTTGCGTTCAAACTCAAGGCTGACGTTTTCACCCACAGAAACATGATGCTGTCTGGCTAATTCTTTAAAGTAATCCCTTACTTCATCATGCGGGATTTCATGGCTAAACGCTCCATTGCCATTGCTGGATTTAACTTTCGGCAAACCGTCAAAAAAACCACGCCAGCGGGAATCAACATGCTCAGGATTACGAAGATAGGTTTCGTAGAGCGACTCAAGCCAGGCAGCGCTACCACCATTTAACTGTGAACTGTCCCACAGTTCCTGCATACCTAAGCCAGAGGATTGCGCCATGGTGAATTTTTACCCTTTACCTTTGTCTTAATTGTAGAAGTTGATCACAGAACATACCTGAAAATCAGCATATATTATATGTACTTATAACGAAATTATCTTTACTGATCAAAATTATGCTACGAGAAATATCATCAACCCGCCAGAACAGTGAGCACAGGAAAAAGCGCTGGTTCACTGATTCTGACATGGATTTATTCATCTGGTTCAATCAGCAGGCACCGGTGCGTTTTCAACTAAGCTATAACAAGCGCGGTCATGAGCATGCCATCACATGGGGCGTCGAAACGGGTTTTAGCCATAACAGCGTAGACACTGGAGAACAGTTTTCGCACTTCAAATACAAAATGACGCCTATATTATTGGCGGACGGGGATTTTGATGCTGCCACTGTCGCAAGTGATTTTCTACGCGCCAGTGAAAACATTGAAGCATCACTTGCAGACTTTATTTATGCGCGTCTTTTAGAGTATCCCGGTCGACTTGCAATACATTCAGCACAGGGGTCTGCTTCAAAAGATTTGTAATCGGCTCAAATAATGGAGCTGGCATCTTATTGTAATGGAACCACTGCCAGCACTGACATTTTTCAGGTTCCAGCACCCGCGCTTCTCCAGAAATGTAATTGGCTGATATGTACAGCGTGACATAGTTTCGGCCTGCTTTTGAAAAAAGCTCGTCGGTGTATCCTGACTGCCTCATCTCTGCAACATCAAGACCTGTCTCTTCGCGAACTTCTCTTACGGCACACTGTTTTACAGATTCGCCGATCTCCAAATGACCCCCGGGGAACTGCCAGACAGTATCACCGTGCGAATCAAGGCGTTTACCTAATAGAAGATAATCGCCTTTCCATACCAGCACACCAACGCCAATATAGGGGCGGTTATTACCAAAAGATGATGAGGAACTGGAGGGCAAAAATGTAAGCCTGACTATTTATTTACGTTGTTGTACATCTTGCTGTTAACGCAGAGACGCAGAGTTTTTTAGTCTGTCATCCCGAACGAATGTGAGGGATCTGTTGCATTGAAGTGCAAGATCCCTCACATTCGTTCGGGATGACATAAAATTTGCACTACTAACCCTGGTTTTCTCTGCGCCCTCCGCGCCTCTGCGATCTCTGCGTTAACAGCGAAGTGTATAGAAATGCAAGAAGCATAATGCCTTAAGCATCAGAAGCCGCCTTCACGCAGTTTCTTCCACCGCGTTTAGCGTGATACATTGCCACATCTGCAGCAGTAATCATGGTTTCAAGCTCGAAACCCGGCTTGAATTCAGCAACACCAATTGAAACTGTCACACCAGGCAATGACACATCACCCAGACTACCCATATTGATTCCAGCAACATGCTCGCGCAAACGCTCCGCAACGACCAGGGCATGCTCCAGTGCAGTTTCAGGCAGTAATACTGAAAATTCCTCACCACCGAAACGCGCTACCAGATCATTAGGCCTCAAAGGCGCACGGATACCTTCGCCCACCTTCACCAATGCACGGTCACCCGCCAGGTGTCCGTAGTCGTCATTAAATTTCTTGAAGCTATCAACATCGATCATGATGAGACAAAGTGGTAGCCGATCTCTTTCGGTACGCTTGATTTCACGTGAGAACATATCATCCAGCCAGCCCCGATTATGCAATCCGGTCAAGGCATCAATGGTGGCATAACGCTGGTATTTACGCTGCATTTCCATGGTGTCTGCAATAACAAGATTACTGTAGCGCACGCGTTCAGACATTATATAAAGCAGGTTTCTGGCAATTTCATGTGAAGCACTCACCATGCGCCAGAGGATGTCCTTTTCAATTTCAAGCACCCGTGTCAGCTCGGTGGCACTGACTTCGGCAGAAGGTACACGGCTATCGATAATCGACATTTCGCCGACACACTCGCCGGGGTCAACGGTTGTCAGTGGTACTTCTTCATCCTGCCCCAGTATAATTGCACAACGGCCTCTGACCACGACATAGAGGTAGTGGTTTTCTTTATCTGTGGATAACAGGGGCTCACCGTTCTGTATTTCACGGTAGGTACAGTGGCCCAGAAGATCTTCAATGGCGGGCTCGCCAAGGTTTACATTTCTGAATAACTGAAGCCTGGACAATACTCGCTTGTCATGCTCAATAGGAACCACTATCTTTACACCATGCCCTTTATGAATTGCCAACATTTTTATTCTCTTTGCCTTTCTGAAACCATACTCGGCAATTTACATACAACACGTACTGGTTGAACGTTGATTATAGCGATGTTTATACTATTACATAACCCCGCTGAGATTCTGCTGACTCGCGGGCGAAAATAATTACACATAGCCTGATACAGCCAGAGGAGCCCCTGATGCCATCTGATACCGGTCATTCCATACACGCACTTGAACTCGGTCCCATGGAAAACTTCGTCTACCTGCTGCATGATCACGCCACCGATCAGGCGGCGATCGTCGACCCGGCATGGGATGTCGAGCAGATAATCCAGCTCGCCAGTCAAAAAGGTATCCAGATAACCGACATATTACTAACCCATAGCCACCACGATCATGTCAATGGCGTCGAAACCATTCTTAACCAGTTTGACGCTCAGATTCACCTGCTCAAGGATGAAGCCCGATTCTGGGGTGCCGCTCTGGAAAAACCCAGCCTGCACCACGGCGGCGACATCATAAAAGTCGGCAAAAGCGAGATCGAAATTATGCATACACCGGGACACACACCGGGATCTGCCTGTTACCACCTGGGTGATCACCTGATCGCCGGCGATACTCTGTTTGTTTTCGGCTGCGGACGCTGCGATTTAGCCGGTGGTGACCCCGAGCAGATGTTTACTACGCTTAAACACATCTGCTCCCACATACCCGGCAACACCACTTTGCATCCAGGGCACAACTACGCACCGGCACACCCGACTGCGAGCCTTAAAAGCCAGCTTGAGGGCAATCCTTTCCTGCATTTTGATCAAACAGAGGATTTTGTGAACTACAGAATGCAGGTGCATGACCGTATTCGGGACACGCCGTACACAGCCATCGACAAAAAATCAGCCTTGAAGTCAATACAGAACTAGCACTTGTGTCTGAGTTGTGCACAGGCCACAAGATGTAGTTTCAGCACTGCCAAACAACAGGTTAAGCCTGATGACCTCAGGAATTTATACAGAAAACACGGGCAATTGGTTGATTAATATAGTTTTAATTTCAATCGAATCAAACTATTAAAATAATTGACGATTATCCGGTCAATCCAGCAAAATTGCGAAGGGATTTATATCCACAGAGTTATCCACAGATTTTATGTGCTGACTCAAACCTGATCTGACAAAATTTATAGTCACGTCAGCATAGTGATTGGCATTCTTTTTTTTTGCCACAGAGATCACAGAGCACACAGAGTTTTTGGTATGTCATTGTAAACCACAGCTCGGTAATCCCCTGAACACCACGCTGTTGCTCACAATTTCGTAGGGCGGGCCATGCCCGCCAACTCTACAGATGGCATCGATTGAACATACGGTGGGCAGTGCCCACCCTACAAAACTACTCACAGCGACAGAAAAGCTTGTAGCCAAAACAAGTTTTTCTCTGTGATCTCTGTGGCTAAAGATGGTCTTTTTATGCGCCTCATTTGCGTCCTTTTTTACCACGCAAGCGCCCCTGGTAGCTCGCTATGGATTGAACGATTTCGCTGTAGGGCAGCCGATCCAGGCTTTCAAACTGAGCCACTGCCTGTTCGACCAGTGCCTTGATATCGTCAATCAGCGGGGCATTAGCTTCGCCACCCGTTACCGCACTCAAGCCTCTTAAGCCACCGACCTGTACGCGAATATCCATGTTATGCGGTAACTGGTTACCCACTGAATGAATCTTGAGAAAAAAACGTGAATTTTCACGTAGCTTTTCCAGAAGATAGCTACATATCGATGCGTTTTCTTCGGAATTACACGCATAACCCTCCCTGTCTGCCAACCAGAAATGCCTTGAAAAGTGGCATTGACACTGATTACTGGTCAAGGCTTTTTCAAAAACACAGCGCGTTTTCGCTATTTCGTGGTATGTCGCCTTATATTCATCCTCTTCCATTAAATATCGACAGCATTATTTTTCATGTTCCATCGTGACAGGTTTGTCGCGGTGCTCCAGCAGCTGTTCTTCGGCCAGTAACTGGTTCTCGGCAAACATCATCTTGATACTTGCCTTCGCCTCGTCATCAAGCCCGGAGCGCTGCTCTCTGGCGTAGGCTTTGGCCTGTTTGAACGAGGCAAACTCATTCATCAACTCAAGATTTTTTACTAAATCCATGCCTTCCTGTGAAGACATTCTGAAAATGTAATACGGCATACAAACCCCGGTAACCTACTATTTTGGTAGACTATTATACCTTCATAACTCTATAGTCTGAATATCCAATATGAACAACAATGAGCTGACCCAGGAGCACCGCATCCTGATTACCCTGCGCAAAGTACTGTCCTCGGTAGCGCGGGAAACGACTCCACCAGCAGGCATGCAACACCCGCTGTCGTCAAAAACCATTGACGATATCAAGCATTGCTTTGTATTGATTGCCGCTCGCGAGAGAGAACTGAATGAGCTGCAAGGCAATGATACCAGTGCCAGGCCACGCTACGTGGACGAACCCAAAACATCGCAGGTCGTGCCTTTTATCAAACCTGAAAAAAAATAAGCTTTTAGTACCAGCACACTGATATCTGCTACTTTCTACTAAACTCACTACTAAAGCAGTCAAAATCAGGAAACAGGTATGAGCGAGCCACAATTCAATATCGTTTTTTACGGCATTACCCAGCCCGACAAGGATAGAGACACTGTACTTCAAAACATGGCCAGCCTGTTCAAAACAGAGCCTGCCAAACTGGCGTCCTACTTTGAGGGTGGCCGAAAAGTAATAAAAGCTAACGTCGATGAGCTGGTTGCAGAAAAATACCGTATCGCGCTGGAAAACATCGGACTGGTTATAAAAATTGAAGCGACTGTAGATGAGGCGGCTACCGAGAAACCTGCAGATACCCCAGTCGAATCACCATCGACAGCCCAGCCACAGGAGCAAACCCAGGCAGCATCAGAGCCGGACGAGGCTGAACAAATCGATACCACAGGAATCAGCATGGCTGAAGTCGGTGCGGATGTGGTCGAGCACCCGGTGGAAGTCACTCCTCAGGCGATTGAAGATATCAGTGATATTTCCATGGCCGAGGTCGGGGCCAATGTTATCGAGAACCCAGTGGAAGTAACCCCGCAGGCTATCGAGGATATCAGCGATATTTCCATGGCCGAGGTCGGTGCCAATGTTACCGAACATCCGGTGGAAGTCACTCCGCAGGCGATTGAAGATATCAGTGATATCACCATGGCTGAGGTGGGAGTTGATATTGTTGAAAACCCGAAAGAAAAAGAGAAAGCGCCGGAACCGGATATTAGTGGCTTATCACTGGAATAATAAAAGCCAAAACTTTTTTAGCCGCGAAGAACGCAAAGGGCGCGAATAAAGTCTTTAGTTACAAACCATCTTTTTTTGCGCCCTTTGCGTTCTTCGCGGCAAAAGGTTTAAAAAATCATTCTGGAATATTCGCCCGAAGCCTGTCCCTGTCGTACCACCATTGATCTGCAGGCACGATGGCACCAATCACCAGCGATAGCCTGGGTAAAAACTCTTCAGGATCATGCAAACCCATCTTCTCCATCCACGCACTTAAGGCTTGCTGGTCCTCAACTTCGCCATGTTCGCGAGCAACGTTAGCGACCATTTCCTTTGTTAAGAAAGTCAGACTTTCGCGTGCTTTGCCTTCTGTTCTCATGTCCGCGATATAGTGCGCGGCAATCGCGGCAATCGCTGAGCCATCAGCCTTTGCAGGTGTTTCGTCAACGATGTAGCTCAGCATATTGACGGATAACTGCGGATCAATCGGAAAAGTAACTGCCAACCAGACACCATGACCCAGCGCTACCAGTGAAGCTGGCTGACCACTTTGATATAACACATCGCAACATTTAGTCGCACCTTCCCAGTCCTTTTGAGCGAGCAGCACATCAAAAGCCTCGCGCGCACCTTCCCAGGCTTCGTCACCCCGATTCAATCCCACCAGTGCCTCGGCAATATCAAGCTGCAGATTTGCTTTCTCGGTACCATCAGCGCCTCCGGCGCCCAATTCGATCAATGCCTGCTGCTTTTCCTGCAGGTATTTTTCAACGTAGTCTTTCGACTGATCAGGCTCAGAGCTCTGTATTAGTAATTCGTCAGTGTTTTCATCTGTTGTCATATTCCTTACCAAACATTTTAAAATCAAATCTTAATAACGCTTACACGAAAAAATACACTTCATCTCAGCAAACCCGTCATTGCGAGCGATAGCGCGGCAATCTCTTTCAGTATGCATGATTCAGAAGATTGCCGCGCTACCGCTCGCAATGACAATAGAATAACTTAAGTAAGTACTATTCGCATCAAAACCTGCTTTGTGCTGCAAAAACACAACAAAATACAAGTAGAAATTAGCAGGTTGAAATCTACGATAAAATTCGTTCAAGCTCTTTTTCATCAATCGGAAATTTCAACGAAGCGTATACCGGGAAGTTTTTCAGGAAGCGATCATATTGATGCCTGTACTCTTTTTCGTAAAACACGATGATCTTCGAATCAACCACTCCCTGGACACTGGACGCTACCGTTTCCAGGCTGCTGGTTCGATCACGAAAATCCGACTGGAAATTAAACTCTGAAACAATCACTGCCGGCTTATGTTTTCGAATTAACTTGATAGCCTTGCGCACGCTATCGGTAGAAACCACTTCATACCCTGCTTTTTCGTACAAAAACCTGAAATCCGGATAACCGCCAAGCTCTACGATAGATAATAATGTCTCCGCTGCCATGGCTTATTTTATGCCACTAACGCGCAAGTAGTAACCACAAATGTTCCTCCGTGACCCCTGTGGTTAAATAATGCTTGAAGTACTAGCGAGATGTCAGGCAGAAAACCTGGCAACACTTTGACGAGAAAGGTGACACACTAAATATGACTAACCTGAAAGGGTTATTCCCGAACTAAATCAGATAACCCTAACGACAGGTAGATAAAAATCTTGCCGTTGAGCTGCTGCATGGGTCCGTTTTAAAACTTTCTTCTTTTTTCCTGGATTCAACAACAGCCTTCGGTTCAGGTTTTGCAGCCTCTGCCCTGGCTGCTTCCTCAACCCTCATCTTTTCACGCTGCCTCAGCAACTCCAGCTCAAGATTTGCCGCTTCCTCAGCCCGCAATTTCACAAGACGCTGATTTTTCCTTTCAGCTGCCAGAGCAGCAGCAATCGCCGCTTTATTAGCAGCTTCTCTAGCCTGTTTTTCGTTCTTCGCAGCTTTTTTAGCTTTTGCCGCTTCTTTTGCACGTTTTTTCTCTCCGGCTTCTGCTTTGGCCAAAGCCTCATCACGCTCACGCTGCAAAATGGCCGCCTGTTCCTCTAACGCCTGCATCCTCACTCTGTCTTCTTTCTGCTTACGTGCTAACTCTTTTCTGAATTTTTCAGCTTCTGCAAGCTGTCGTTTTATATTATCAGACACTTCCTGAACAACAGGAGCAGGCTGGTTTGTGACTACTTTCTTATCCACATCTTCATCCGGATCAGATGTGCCAATAGTAAAGACAAAAACACTAACAGCAATCAAGCCTGCCGCAACTGCAACCCACCTCCAGATTTTTGTATCCGAGACTACTTCAGGCTGCAGCACCTCGATAGTATTTGGCACACGTTTTCTTATGTCGCCACCAGCTTCACTCTCCGGGTGTCGCCGTTCTATTTCATGCCGTCGCTCAGGTTTTTGTAGCTCTTCCTCTTGTTGTTCTTTTTCCGCTGTTTGTTTTTCGCCACCGCCAAAAGCTATCGGTTCGTGAGCTTTGATTTCGATAGTCTCAACAGCCTGGCCATAAATTTCATTTTCACCTTCCCCCGCCTTCGGCTCTTTTTTATTCGAGGCTTCATCCATAGCGGAGATAAACGCCTGTGTGTCACCTGAATCACTGTCAGGTTTATCTTGAACATCACTATGTATCTCAGGTTCTTTAACCAGTGGCTTTTCTGCTGGAGGTTTTATAACAGAGGGCTTTTTAACCGGGGCTTTTACAGTGGAAGATTCCACTTTTGTAGCAGGTTCAGCCATCTCCATTTTTTCTGGTGCTGGCTTCTCCTTTTCTACTGCCGGTTTTCTCTTTACGGTTTTCTTTTTAGTTTGCTTTTTCTTTGAAGTCGTTACACTCGCCAACGGAACAATGCTGTCCTGCATACGCTCCTCAACCATTTCATCAACAAGATCCTCGTCAATAACTTCGCATTGATCTGCAAAGCCATAAACCATGACGGTGTCACAAAGAAGGTTTATTAACCTCGGTGTGCCACCACTGTATTCGTATATCCGGCTACAGGCTTCTTCTGTAATGATTTCTCTTTCAGCACCTGCCACCGACAAACGATGGTTGATATAACCCCTGGTTTCCGTTTCATCCAGGGAGCCCAAATGATGATCAACAGCTATTCTCTGTGCAAACTGTCTTAATTCCGGTGAGCGTAAAGTGTTTTTAAGTTCGGGTTGTCCTGCCAGAATCACCTGCAATACCTGGTCTTTTTCAGAATTAACATTGGACAACATACGCAATTCTTCAAGCTTTTCAGCCGTCATGTTCTGCGCTTCATCAACAATCAACAGGGTTGTTTTGTTTGCGGAATATTGTTCTACGACAAAATCCATGAAACGTTGGTGCATCTCCACCGAGCTCATGCCCTTCTCGTGAATATCAAAAGCCGACAACACCCAGTCCAGTAATTCACCAAACCCCTTATGGGTGTTAGTGATCATACCGACAGTAAAATTGTCCTCGATATTTTCAAGCAGTTTGCGCAGTAAGGTGGTTTTGCCTGAACCTGTTTCGCCACTGACAACACAAAAGCCGGCATCGTTGAGCAAGCCATACTCAAGCAATGTCAGCGCCATCTGGTGCTTCTTGCTAAGGTAGAGAAACCCGGGGTCGGGCAACATTGAGAACGGCTTTTCCTTTAGACCGTAAAATGATTCATACATGAGTTATACAACCGATAATCTTTTTTATGACAAATAAACCGCTATCCGGGCGTCTGTCCCAACCCGGATATTCACGAAATCTTCACATCTATATCAATATAATAGACGCTGTTGATTATAATATAACAACTACATGCAACAAAGTATATAACTCATTGATTTAACTATAATAAAATTAAGTTTTAAAGCCCATGACGGATATAGATAGCGAAGATACCGAAAATATTGAAAAGCTGGTTCTAAAAGAGAGCATTATTAGCGCTGTCGGCCTGAGCCCGAATCAGGTGCAGATAGGCATAAAAGGCGACCCATCAATACGCGAGAGCGTATTGATGAGAAAACGCTATACCAGCAAAGTCGATACTGTCTTCGAAGTGCTTGAGCCTCATCTTGAAGACCTCATGCTGAATCGTGGCATTTATCGCATCTTCGTTGGTTTTAACAGTGGCGAAGTTCGTACCAACTCGATTTTTGACCCCCTGCGGCAGGAAGTTCACGACGCAGAAAAACTCTCCGATACGCAGTACATCGAACGGCAATTCCCCCGCATTGAATATGCCGAAAAAATTAAACTGATGCGGGATTTATACGCCACGCTACGTGCCAGCCAACAGTACAAGGCTATGCCAACCTACTGGCAAAATATTCTTAACCGTCGTTCTGACAAATGGCAACCACTCGAACCCGAAAATATTCCCAATATACTTTCTACCGTTAGAAAGCTTCGCGAAATTGAGGAATATTATTTACGCAACATAACTATTTGCATTGTTCAGGGCATTGTTCGCATGCAATTTAACTGTGATGGCACGCAGATTATTGATGCGCATAATTTCAGGGTGTTTCTGGAAGAGAATTTGCCTTGAGGTTAAAAAACTAACAGACAAAATATTTGCCGCGAAGGGCGCAAAATAAACAAATATTTTTTAGGTTTTTTTCGCGCCCTTTGCGTCCTTCGCGGCTAAAAAAATTATCTAAAACTCGCTAGTTTCACAGCTTGTCGCTTTGACCCCCAGGCTCCGGGCGCTGATTCAAACACACCCGCACACAACGTTCCGCATTTGTTACAACGACCTTTTTCATCCAGATTCCATGCTCCCAATTCATACCAGTCTCTTTCAATCAAGCACACACCACACGAATGGCAATAAGTACTATCACCCGCTTTATCATGCGCATTTCCGATGTAGGCATAGCGTATACCGTTTTCGATAGCAATCTCGCGCGCTTTCTGCAGGGTGACTAAAGGTGTGGCACCAACATCCATAAGTTTGTAGTCGGGATGAAACGCAGTGAAGTGCATGGGTATATCCGGGCCTAACTTTTCGCTTACCCATTGTGTCATTTCATTGATTTCTTTTTCACTGTCGTTATAACCCGGAATGAGTAACGTGGTTAATTCCAGCCAGACATTGGTTTCATGATAAATATATTCGATAGTTTCCAGTACCGGTTGCAAGTGTGAACCGGTCACTTTCCAGTAAAATTTTTCCGTGAAAGCTTTCAGGTCTACATTGGCGGCATCCATGTGTTGATAAAATTCGATTCGGGGTTCGGGACTGACATAACCGGCGGTAACAGCCACTGAATTAATATTCTGCTCACGACAGGCTTTCGCCACATCAATGGCATATTCATGAAAAATTACCGGATCGTTATAGGTGTAGGCCACGCTTTTGCAATTGAGTTTTTTTGCGGCCGAAGCGATATCTTCGGGGCTTGCACTGTCCATCAGGGTATCGAGTTGACGTGACTTACTGATATCCCAGTTCTGGCAAAATTTACAGGCCAGGTTACATCCCGCAGTACCAAATGAAAGCACCGGTGTGCCCGGTAAAAAATGATTCAGCGGTTTTTTTTCAATCGGGTCGATGCAGTAGCCACTGGAACGACCATAAGTAGTCAGTACGATCTGATCATCAACGCGTGCGCGCACAAAACACAGACCACGTTGTCCTTTGTGTAACTTGCATTCGCGCGGGCATATATCACATTGCACCCGGCCATCATCCAGTACATGCCAGTATGAGGCAGGCACCACTCCCGGATCAATCATTGTTATATCTTCTTTCTGAGTTGCCATAAATCTGTCCCATTCATCCCAAACATGGCTCCCGTCACTATACATTTAACGTCTTTCCGTCCCATAATATCAACAGGAGGTTTTTTATGTCTGCTGTCCGTCCAGCCGCTGTAGCGGGGATGTTTTACCCTGATGACCCTGCTGAATTACGCACAGATGTCCAGAACATGCTCTCCAGCGTGCCTGCTGGAAACTCTACGCCCAAGGCTGTCATCGTGCCCCATGCCGGCTATATTTATTCCGGTTCTATCGCCGCCAGCGCTTATGCACAACTGGTTAATGCCAGAAGCACCATACAACGCGTTGTTCTTCTTGGCCCCTGTCACCGCGTGCCTTTATCAGGGCTGGCTACCAGCAGTGATGATTACTTTGAAACCCCGCTCGGATTAATCGCTATTGATCACGCCTCGGTCGCCAGTATTCGTTCGCTACCGCAAGTCATGGAATTTGATCCTGGCCATCAACAGGAACACAGCCTCGAAGTTCAACTGCCTTTTTTGCAGGAGGTGCTTGATGATTTCACACTGGTGCCACTGGTGGCTGGCAATACCAGTGCTGAAGATATCAGTGAAGTTCTCGAATTACTTTGGGGCGGTGATGAAACATTGATCGTCGTATCGTCTGATCTTAGCCACTACCATGACTACAAAACAGCCCGGTCAATGGATGAGCTTACTTGCAAAGCTATTGAAGCGCTTGATGGGAATGCCATTAGCAATGCACAGGCCTGCGGGCGAAACCCTGTCGCAGGTCTGCTTCAGGCAGCTCAACGCCACAATATGAAAGTCACCACACTCGAGCTGAAAAACTCGGCTGATACCGCAGGCAGCAAAGACCAGGTCGTAGGTTACGGTGCGTGGATGTTTGATGAGTAACTCCATGCTTAGCGAACATCAAAAACAACAACTGCATAGCATCGCAAAAAAATCCATCGCGAATGGACTCACCGAAAACAAGCCGCTTGCTATTGAACTGGCTAACTACGATGATGAATTACAAACCCAACGTGCCACTTTTGTTACTCTTCATAAACACACTCAGTTACGTGGTTGTATTGGCAGTCTTGAGCCGATACGTCCACTGGCAGAAGATGTTGCTTATCATGCTTTTGCCGCTGCTTTTTCGGATCATCGTTTCCCGCCGGTGACAGCAAACGAAGTTGATCAGCTGGATATTCATATATCTATCCTCGCACCCCCTGTGACAATGACTTTTACTTCAGAAGACGACCTTGTCTCGCAACTACGCCCTGGCATTGATGGTCTGATTATGGAAGAAGGTCAGCAACGCGGCACTTTCCTGCCTTCGGTATGGGATTCCATCACTGACCGGCGCGAATTTCTGAATCACCTCAAACAAAAATCCGGCTTACCTGAGGATTACTGGAGTGATACCATTAAAATTCAACGTTACACCGTAGAAGAATTTTAATTCACTATGGACACACTGACACACGCGCTTAGTGGCGCACTGCTGGCACGAGCGACGTGGCATAAGCACCATGCGCTGTCTTTACGTCACCGCACGCAAGTCGGTTTTCTCACCGCCGCCTTTCCTGATATCGATTATATTTTGCGCCTTACCACCGATAATTTTCTGGTTTACCTTAATTATCATCGAGGCATTACTCATTCCATTTTATTACTGCCTTTGTGGGCACTCATACTGGCTCTGATTTTTTCCCGAGTACTAAAACCCGCGCCAGACTGGCGTTCCCTATACATTATTTGCTGTCTCGGCCTGGCCATACATATTGCGGGCGACGTCATCACCAGTTATGGCACGATGATTTTCTCTCCGTTCTCTGACTGGCGCGCTTCGCTGGACACCACCTTTATTATTGATCCGTTTTTTACCGGTATTATTATCATCGCGCTCATCTGTTCTCTTCGCTATAAAAACAGGCGGGGATTTGCCACCACCGGGTTCATCGTACTCACCCTCTATCTAGGGCTACAGGGTTGGGCTCATCAGCGCGCTATAGACATTGGCGAACAGGCTGCAGAAATTAATAACTGGCGCGAAACCACCGTCAATGCCATGCCTCAGCCACTTTCGCCCTTTCACTGGAAAATTATCGTTGAACACAAAGAGCATTATCATGTGGCACTGGCTCGCCTGTTTGGCCAGGCTTACCAGGCGTCAGATGATGATGGTTTTTTCCCGCATTTGTGGGCGGCTTATCAACCGCTTGCCGGTCTGGCGTGGATTCGTGAAGACCGCTACGGCTATGACAGGTACCAGGCCAGATTGATCAAACAGGCATGGCACAACGATATCATGACCGATTTCAGGCGTTTCGCACGTTTTCCTGTGCTAACCATTAATAATCAATCTTCAAAACCCTGTCACTGGTTTTCTGATCTGAGATTCATCATACCCGGGCGTAAAAACACCAGCTTGTTCACCTACGGCATATGCCCCACAACCAACCCTGAGGAGCTCTTGCTGCATCCCGCCAGATAACCAGGGAGCAAATTGTCAACTTAAAATGTTTACATCGTAAACATTTTTCCCTAAGCTTGTCTCATGGCTCAACCCAAAGAAAAGTACCACCACGGCAACCTGAGACAGGCACTCATCAATGCAGGCCAGCAATTATTGATAGAAAAAGGCATTCATTGCCTCAGCCTGCGCGAAACGGCGAAGGCGGCGGGTGTCAGCCATACAGCACCCTACCGCCACTTCAAAGACAAAGATATGTTGCTGGCGGCCATCGCCGAATCGGGTTTCGAACAGCTGGCAGAAGCCCTGCAAAATGCCGCTGAAAGCTGCGCCGATGACCCGGAAAAACAACTGACTGAAGCAGCAGTCACCTATGTAAAACTGGCTATTACCCACATCGAAATGCATCAGCTCATGTTTGGCAACATTTTAAATGAAGATTCGATGAGTGAAAGTGTGCTTGAAAAAAAACAACGGGTCTTCGATACACTTTTTAAAATCATCGAAAACGGGCAGAAACAAAATATCTACATAGAAGCCGAAACGCTTGAACTGGCAGTCGCTGCCTGGTCACTCATGCACGGCTATGCGTTATTAATTTCAAGCGGGCAATTAAGAGAAGCTGCCACTTCGCTCATGCAAATTGAAACATTAGCTCGAGCAGTGACAACACATCTTATGGTTGGGCTGGTCAAGTCTGAAAAATTCGCGGAAGAGGTTTAATGATCAATAAATCACGTCATTGCGATAGAATATAGGTCGGGCATTGCCCGACATGTGTGATGGTGGGCAATGCCCACCCTACGATTTAGCATTCTACTTAATGATATTTTTCAGTGGTGATGTGTCCCGGCTCACGACGTCTGTGCCGGCGCATGCCACGAGACTCCAACAAGCCACTAACCGATTGAATCATGTCAGAATTTCCGCACATCATGACATGCGATGTTGCCGGATCGAGTGATATTCCTACACGTTTTTCCAGTTCACCGCTTTCAATGGTGGTGGTGATTCGACTATTAAACGCCCCTTCCATAACCTCTCTTGTTACAAAGGCAACAAACTCCATTTGCTCGGGATGTTCTTCAAGTAAACGTGAAATAGTCTCTGTGTAAGACAGTTCTTCCGCCAGACGTACCGAGTAGCCCAACACAATTTTCTTGAAGCGCTGCCAGGGCTCCTCAGTTTTAAGGCTGGAAAGAAAAGGTCCAACACCGGTACCCGTTGCCATCATCCAGAGATGATCAACTTCGGGCACTTCATTAATAGTGAGAAAACCTGAAACTTTTTCAGCAACCTGCACTATATCACCCGCTTTAAGCGCAGCCAATCTGGATGACAGCGGGCCTTCAGGAACAATATTAAAATAAATTTCAAAAAAATCTTCATGCGGCGCATTCACCAATGAATAAGGACGTGCCACCTGCTCGCCATCAATATCCAGTGCAACGCGCACAAACTGCCCCGCCCTGAAATCACCCAATGGCACATCAATACGAAGTGAAAATAATCCAGTAGACCACTGCCGATTTTCGACGACCACACCTTTCAGCCAATTAACCATACTTTCTTCTCTCAATAAGTCATTTATAGTTTATCTAATAGCAGGAATAAAGCACAAGGTCGTGGCTGGAAGTTTACTGGCAATGATAGAATGACTCACGAAAAATCTGATAATCAAAAATTCACTGTCTATAAACACATGAAAGCCAACGAAATAAAAAGAAGCACGATATTCCAACTGGATGGCAAAAATATCCTTGTAAAAAAGGTACACGTACAATCACCCTCCTCCCGAAGTGGTAATACCCTGTATAAAGTGAGTGGTTACG
>QIHT01000216.1 GCA_003229115.1 Gammaproteobacteria bacterium
AATAACACAGCCCAGGCAAGTCGACTGTCGGGCGTATGATTGCCGCGCAATGAGCCAAACCATTCAATAAACATTTTTTTCAGTTCACAGCGAAAATACATGACAACAGCCGTTAAGGTACCCGCGTGTACTGCAACATCAAACGCGAGACCCTGATCAGGCCAGCCACTAATGATGGGAACCAGTATTAAATGCGCCGAGCTTGATATTGGTAAAAACTCTGTTAGTCCCTGCACTAAGGCCAAAACGACAACCTGAATTATGTCCACTGGGCGTTCCTTCTATTAATTATAGTTAGTGTTTCTACTTCATAACTACCGTCAATATACCGTCTGACTGGTGGACAAGTGAAGAATGAAGAATGAAGAATGAAGAATTTAAAAAAAGAAACCTGGGATTTCTTTATAACTGCAATAGATTTCTTCACTCTAGGAGATATTCTTTTTATTGTATTTTTTAGCTTGTTCTTTTCATTCTTCATTCTTCATTCTTCACTTTTCATTAACTCAAAGTCTGTTCCGATGATCCAGAAGCGCAAACCCACGCAGAGTTTCATCGAAGTTCTTTGTCAACCCCATCACCTTGAACCGCTCTCCCATTTCGGAGGGCAGGGTTAAAGTTTTAATCTGCTGTGCCAACATAATCTGTTGTTTCGGATCATCGGTCAGGTGCAACTGGTGTAGTTCATCTAAGCCACTGGCCATCAAAAAAGCCGCCTGTGTAGTGTAGCCTCTAATATCAAAACCTGCTTCAGCAGCCGAACAGGCAACATCGGTAAAATCCACAAAAGCGGTAATGTCCTGTAAGCCGGGATACCAAAGCGGGTTGGTATGTGCGCGGTGTTGATAATGGCACATCAAGGTGCCTGTTTTGCGTTCTTCGTGATAATACTCGGCAACAGGGTAGCCGTAATCAATTAATAGCACCAGGCCACGATTCAACACTCTATATATAGACGCTAACCACGGCATAATCGACGGATTGTATTCTGAACAATATCCTTCAGGCAGCGAAACTTGCCTGGATTCCTGCAATCTTGATTCGATGGTTTTTATCCTGTTAACAACCGTCGCACCCGCCTTCTTATATTCTGTCGTGAAAGCGTCGCTTTCGGTGCCAATCATCATTACTTCAACGTTACCGCCCATTTTCCTGAAGCACTCAACAGGCATGGCGTCCAGTACCTCGTTAGCAATAACCACACCATTAAACAGCTCATCCGGCAACACATCCAGCCACACCACTCTTTCCTGGAGATGAGCCGCTGTCTTGCTAATCGTTTCCAGCTGTCGCTGCTGAAGCTCGGCACTTAACTCCATGATGAGATATTGCTCGGGTAAACTTTCTAATCGTTCCAGTTCTATCAATAATTCTGCTGCCATCACACCCGAACCTGCACCAAACTCCAGCACCACAGGATTATCAACACTCTTTAAAACATCAACCACCTGCCGCGCAAGACATTGCGAAAATAAGGGTGATATTTCAGGCGCAGTAACAAAGTCTCCACTCGCACCAAACTTCTGCAGGCCACCGCTGTAATAACCCAGGTTCGGGCTGTACAATGCCTGGCGCATAAATTCACTAAAAAGTATTGAGCCATTGGGCTCAGCCTTACACGAAGACTTTATTTGCGCACACAAAGTACGGCTACGATGTTTTGCCTCTTCGGCTGGCTCTGGCAAAACATCTGTGTCATTCATCATGCTGCGTATTGTATCAATAGAATCGCCTTCTATAAAAAACACTTCTAAATCGAATGCCATTTATTTAGTGCCAAAAGATAAAAACTTCGTCATTGCGAGCGGTAGCGCGGCAATCTCCTGGATTACGCGTATTGAAAAAGATTGCCGCGCTACCGCTCGCAATGACGTAATATCTAATTAAGTACCGTTCACTTCTAAACCATCATTCCTGAAAATGGTTTATTCAAGTAAGGTATGCGATGATTACATCTTGTTAATTCAATCACTTGCGTAATTTACCCAACCCCCTGATATCACAATGAATGGAAAAGCAGCTCTCATCACCGGTGGTGCCAAACGCATAGGCGCAGAAACCGCACGCACTCTGCATGCTGCTGGCATGAATATCGTCATCCATTATCGCTCTTCTCGCCAGCAAGCTGATGAACTCTGCTATGAACTCAACCAGTTGCGTGAAGATTCAGCCGCTATTGTTCAGGCAGATCTGGATGATGACACTAGCTACGGTCAACTCATTGAAGATGCCGTCGAAATATGGGGACGACTCGATGTACTGGTGAATAATGCCTCCAGCTTTTTTCCAACACCGGTTGGCACTATCACACTCGACAACTGGCATAATCTGATGAACAGCAATTTGAAAGCACCCCTGTTTTTATCGCAGGCCGCCACGCCATTTTTAAAGGAAACGCAGGGTTGTATCATCAACATGGTTGATATCCATGCTTTCAGACCCATGAAAAAACACCCGGTCTACTGTGCTGCCAAAGCGGGTCTCGCCATGCTCACACAGTCACTCGCCAGGGAGTTAGGGCCTGACATCCGCGTCAACGGCATCGGCCCCGGCGCCATTCTCTGGCCAGACAATGACATGGATGAAAATACTAAAAACTTTATTATTGAACGCACCGCACTTAAACGGCATGGCGAACCCAAAGATATCGCCAAAGCTATTTTGTTTTTAGTGAGGGATGCCGGTTATATTACCGGGCACATTATTCCGGTGGATGGTGGCAGGTCACTCAATATCTGACCGACGCTGTCGTAATTTGAGTGCTCGCTAACGAACCATAGCGTACTGTCAAAAGCTTTAAAAGCTATTCACCACAGAGGCACAGAGAACACAGAGAAAGCCTTTTTATTGTTAGCGACGCCGTAGGCGTCGCTAACAAAATAAACCTCTGTGTTCTCTGTGCCTCTGTGGTGAAAGTTTTTTGGCATTGTTTTTGAACTGACAAAATGGTCGATTAAAACTACCTGTTACAGTATATCTTCAATAAACCACGCAGAAAAAGCGTGTCGTCCCGGCACACCGGATTTCTTATAGATAGATGAAGCCTGCTGCCTCACGGTTTTTTCAAGTGTGCTCCTGAATACCGCTATTTCCTTCAAACTAAATCCTTTCAGCAGCAGCCAGCCGACATCTGACTCACTCCCTGTCAGCTCCCATTCTGAAAACTGTTGTGTGACTACATTGCCCAGTTTTTTTCTTGCTTCGAGTACATATTTTTTGGGTTGTGACCGGGTTCTGTCCAGCTGTTTCAGCTCTTTTTTCAGCGCGATAATTTCAAGTTTCTGTTGATACATCCCCACCAAAACCCAGGCAACGGCGAACAATGACATCACAACAATGACGGCTTCCTTAAGTATGTGCTCAAGGCTGGCACCATGAGAAAGGTCCGCTATCAGATCGGCTCCGCTGGCCGTCATGATAAAAACGAATATGAGTACCAATAGCGCTTCTTTACGATAAGCATCAAACACGGCGAGAACCTCCTGCACAGAACAACCCATACTATCGGACATATGACCCATACAGCACGCATTTATGACATATGCCGGATGATTTTACAGGTGATCTCCACATAATAGACGTAACGAAACACCACGCGAAGGTATGGCCATGAATAAAGAAATCCGTGTCTGGGATCCATTAGTCCGCCTGTTCCACTGGGGGCTGGTGGTCACCTTTTTTATTGCATATTTTACCGGCGAAGAAGAAAGCGACCTGCACATCTATTCCGGATATATCGTACTTGGGCTCATCAGCTTTCGACTCATCTGGGGCTTTATTGGCACAAAACACGCTCGCTTCGGTGATTTTCTGACCACGCCTACTGCGGCAATAACTTACCTGAAAGGCCTGGCTGACAAACCCAAACGCTATATAGGCCATAATCCGGTTGGCGGCTGGATGATCGTTATCATGCTGATCACGCTGTTCGTGGTTTCCTGGAGCGGTCTCAAAGTCTATGCCATCGAAGAAGGTCTGGGGCCACTCGCAGGCGGTATTCCTCAACTGGCCATTATCAATACCACCTATGCAGATGATGAAGAGGATTTCTGGGAAGAATTCTGGGAGGAGATACATGAAATTTCCTCTAACTTCATGTTGCTACTGATCGCACTACATGTAACTGGTGTATTTATTTCGAGCCGCCTGCACAATGAAAATCTGGCCAAAGCCATGCTCACAGGAAAAAAGGAAATCGATACATAGACACATAAGAGAATCATAGCTCGTGTACTTGAAAATGAAATCCAATAATACTTACTTAAAGAAACCGCGTCATTGCGAGCGGTAGCGCGGCAATCCCCTGAATTACGCGTACTGTAGGAGATTGCCGCGCTACCGCTCGCAATGACAGGAGAACTGCATATTTCCCTTAAATCAGGTATCACTAAGGACTAAGGCAAGTATTTATATCAGGCACCGCTAGTTGTAGAATGGAGCGATGCAGAAAACAGTCCATTCAGCAGCACTGCACATCAGCCTCGTTCTGTTTCTACTGGCGGGATGCGCCACCAATGAAACCAGCCAGGCAGGCCGTTACGAGTTACTCTCCCTTACAGTCTTACCCAAAGGCAATGAACTCAAAGATGAGTGCACCTGTTTGAATGAAGATATTGTCGCTCTCAACGCATTCGCCGAAAAAATGAATAACAGTCGATCTGCCGTACACTATCAGGCAATGAGTCATCAAAAAATTGCTGTGATTCAGGATCGTGCTGATACGATTAGCTGTAAATACCCTGCATTCCAGTAAGCGTCGATATCTGGCGACACTATATTAATAGCAGAGGCTATCGTGTCTACAAAGATTGGTTTAATCAGTGACCCGCACTCGACAACAGCCCCCCTCAAAGAAGCGCTGTCGATCTTCAAGCGTGAGCAGGTTGATACTATTATCTGTGCTGGCGATATCGCGGGTTACGGCGAAGATCAACTAGAACAAACCATTACCCTGTTAACTGACAACGACTGCCTGTTAATCGCAGGTAATCATGATTGCTGGCCACTGGATGAAAACAATAATACTCACTACGACGAAAAGATCGAAAAATTCTTTACCAGTTTGCCGCTAAAACTTGAACTCACCATAGAAAATAAAAAAGTGTACGTGGCGCACGCTCACCCGCCTGACTCATTGCATGGGGGTATTAAATTACTTGATCCCGACGGAATTGTACTCCCTGACAGGAAGCAATACTGGGCCCGGGAATTAAAAGACTTTGACCATGATGTGTTAATCGTTGGTCACACGCACCAGGTGTTTAGCGAACAAATAGGGGGAACCCTCGTTATCAACCCTGGCAGCACCACGTTTAATCACAGTTGCGCTATTTTAGTACTGCCTGAAATGAACGTAACTACCTACGCTCTGGAAAACAGGGAAATCATAAAAACGTGGAACTGGGGAATGTTCTTTCAGGAAAACGCCTGAGCAGCCAGCAAATCATCAGACCGCTGCAGCAATTCCGTCGTGTTACGATAACCGAATTCGGAAACCCATTTGCCCTTCCTGAAATCAACTTTTAGCCAGTGCGGAATATAACGCTCTGCCCTGGTAATCGGGAAATCACTCACCGGTGGTTTTTCTCCATCGCACGAACTAACACTGCAAGTTTTAGTCATCACCGGACGAAAACCGATTTCCAGCTTGTCATTGACAAATACTGACATGCCATTATCAATCGCAGCTCGTATGTTGACCTGTTTGCGGATCATGCAGCTGAAATACAATTCCATTTCAAGACAAAGGTGATGTTCGCGCTGCTCAAGATTTTTTTCTGCCGCCCTGGTTATCTCAACGACAACAGGCCGGCCTAACATCTGTACTGTTTGTTTCATTACGCTTCTCCTATTCCTATGCATGCTTCTGAGGTCAGACAAGGCACACCATTCTTGCAATTACTCATGACCAACTCGGTGAACACTTCCCCGGTTATTCGGGTATTTTCTTCACCCAGAGCTTCAAACAATTTGGCTAACGGCGGTGCTGAACAGGTGAAATCATTCCAGAACCCCTGCGGTGATTCCATTTCAAGTTTACCGATTTTATTCGTCACTTTCACATTTTTAAAGCCTGCTTCATTCATCATCTGCTCGAGTTGTTCATGACCAAGCAACCTTGCCCAAACAGGGAGTTGTGTCGGCATTTCAAATTCCGGCACGGCTGTTGCGATGGATTTTTTCAGGTAAGCCATCATCTCGAATTTTTCCATCTCTCCCCAGCATACAACAGCACAACGCCCTCCGGGTTTCAGTACGCGCTTTAATTCAGAAAGTCCTTTTGCTATATCCGGAAAGAATATAACGCCAACAATAGAAGCGGCTACATCATAACTGGCATCTTCAATCTCAAGGTTTTGTCCATCCATGATCTGCGTTCTAATATTTTCCAGGCCTTCCTCAGCAATGCGATGCTGCAGGCGCTTTATCATACCCGGCGCAAAATCGGTAGCCAGTACATCTCCACCAGCCCTGGCTGCTGCAATACTAAACGAACCGGTTCCAGCAGCAACATCAAGCACACTTTCATCCGGCTCCAGGCCAAGCTGACCCAGTGCCTCTCTGGAGAACTGTGAGGTCAACTTTTCAAACGCTTTCTCGTAGACTGTCGCAATATCACTCCAGCCTTGCGGCACCTGATCTGGACTTAGCATACACCTGCCCTCTGATTATTTAGTCGGTTTTAATCTCGAATGCCTAACATGCCAGCGATTTTTCCTGACATCACCATGCCCAGACAAAACCCTGATACCGCAGCGAACAACAAACCTGCAGGTAACACGTAAGCGAACCAGTGTACATTTGAAAATCCCGTTAGCCAAACTCCCGTAATACTCACCAAAAAGGCATTAAAGAAAAATATTCTTTGTGTTTTGCTTGCAGTAAACATATCAAAATCTCCGGGGTTTATATAAACAGAGTGACATCTGCCTTTTGTGCTGTAGGCAGGAAAGACGCCGCGCCAATCCAGTCGGCGACTTCAGGCATAAATTCATCCGTTTTATAACCAAACAGATCGACCGTCATTTGACAGGCAACCATTTGAACTTCTGCCTCAAGACAAAGAGAGCGCAGTTCTTCAATCGAAGCCACGCCTTTATTGCTGATGGTTTTCTTCATTAGTGCTGTGGCTACTTTTTCAAAGCCAGGCACATTACCCATTAACGCATTAGGCATGTTCCAGTTGATACCCTGCAACCAATCTGGACCAAAAGGCATTTTCATTGGCATGGCAGGATTACCCAATGGGCTAATTTCCAGTTTTAAATCCTTCTTCAACAACTCCAGACCATAAAAGGTAAAAAATAGTGAAACGTTCCAACCCAGTGCTGCCGCCGTAGACGCCAGAATAAATGGAGGGTACGCCCAGTCCAGCGTGCCTTTTGTTACAACAATGGCCATGGATGAAACATGAGCCTCTTCTTTTTTCTTCATATGCTCATCAAACTTCTGCTCAAACCATAAATCAGGATTACTTGCCATGCTTGCTTCTGAAACGGTTTTATCATCTTTTAATGCAGTCAGATTACTCATCATTGCTCTCCTGGCTTACGGCCATAAACTTAGACAGTCATCTAAATAATGACTTCTTCAAAATATTAGACTAATCTGATGGTCAGATAACCCGTCGGAAAGGAATATCATTAATTCCATAATGGAATAGATAGAAAATGATTAACTATCTGATTATTGGAGATTTTTCATGGATGTAATGCAAAGTATGGAGGTATTTCGTCGCGTCGCCGAGGCAAATAGTTTCTCTGCTGTGGCGCGTGAAACCTCGATGTCGCAGTCTACCGTGAGCAAACATATTGCTTCTCTGGAAGAACGTCTCGGCACCAAACTACTCAATCGCAGCACGCGCTCACTCAGCCTGACGGAAGCGGGTACTGAGTATTATCACTACTGCGTACGCATCCTCAATGATTTTCAGGAAGCCGAAGCCAGCATTGGCAAAGGCAGGATTAAACCCACCGGCACACTCCGTCTGTCTTCCACATTGCCTTTCGGGAGGAGGTTCATTATTCCCATGCTGGGTGATTTCATGAAAGAGTATCCCGAGATTGCAATCGACTACCTGATGGAAGACCGCTATGTTGATCTGGTCAAAGAAGGTGTCGATGTCGCTATACGTGTGGGGCCACTGGCTGACTCATCTCTGGTGGCCAGAAAGATCGGAATATGTACGCGCGTGCTCGTCGCCTCTCCTGAATACTTGATGAAACACGGATTCCCTAAAGTGCCTGACGATTTAAAGTCGCATGAATGTTTGCTGTATTCCCTGCCCAAATCGCAAAATGAATGGTTTTTTTCCAGTGCCCAGTTTGGTGATGAAAGTGTCCTGATCAGGGGACGTTTCAAAGCCAGTAGCAACGACGCCATCACCGAAGCCGCCGTCGCAGGACTGGGTATTGCAACCACCTGCAAATGGCACGTACAGGAACATGTCAAAAAAGGCCACTTAACCATTCTACTCAAGAACTATGAACTCACGCCGTACGATGTCAACGCAGTTTATCCAGAAAGACGTTATGTGCCTGAAAAAGTTAAACGGCTTATTGATTACCTGAAAGACAATTACAGGGATTCCGAATAAGCTGCATGATGTCTTCGGTCGGTAAACAATTTTCATGACCACAATTAACTTCTCACTATCAATAAGTGCCGGCAAAAACCCCGCTCAAACAGTTGTTGTTAGCCCTGCCACAGCTATACTACATGTACCTGTGACCTTTGCAAAAGACCATGACTGAAGAACCACCCTCTGAAAAAGACGTCCTGTTCTATTCCGAACTGCTTCAAGCCTATTTTGATAGCACGGATGACGCAATTTTCGTGCTGTGCGATGAGATGAAGTTTCTTTCCTGCAATAAAACAACCCAAACATGGCTGGGAACTCCTGAAGAAGAACTCATACTACACAATCAACGTATACCAATAACCAGACTGTTAGGAAAGCAGCTCAACGTAAAAGAGTTTTCTACTTTTTTCCAATCTGCTCTGAAAGGTGAAGCGGTTGCATTCGAAGTATTCATGGACCCACCACAAGGCACACAAAGGTGGGCAGAAATCCATCTAACCAAAGTTGATATCGAAACTGGCGATATGATAGTCGCCGTTGCACGAGACATCTCGGAACGGAAAAAACATATAGCAACCATCGACTACCAGTCACATTTTGACGCCTTAACCGGATTACCGAATAGAAACTCGCTAATAAAACATCTTCATGAATCACAAAAAACGGGGATTAGCACACTGTCTCCGCTCGTGCTGCTAGCGATTGATCTTGACCGCTTTAAGGAAATTAATGAAAGCCTCGGCCAGCAACTGGGTGACTCCATCCTTCAGGAAACCGCCAGACGCCTTAGTCAGGCCACTGACACGCTTGCCGGTGAATTTGTTGCCAGGTTAGGTGGTGATGCGTTTGCACTCGTCATCAATGATATTAATCTGGAGAATGCCAGAATAGTCGCAAACACTATTCGGCGACTAATATCGAAAACCATCGATATTGAATCCGGAAAAATAAGTCTGGATTGTGGCATTGGCATCGCCTCTTTACCAAAACACACCGATGATGCCGGCAGCCTGATTCAATTAGCTGAGGCTGCAATGCACACCGCCAAAATTGAAAAACTCGGTGTCAGCATTTATTCTGACGAAGCCTCGATAACATCCACAAAACGTTTGCAGATGATTGTAGACCTGCGCGAAGCACTGGAAACCGGTAGCATCAAACCTCATTACCAGCCTGTTATTGCGATGCAATCAAACGGTGCAACGCGCGTGGAAGCACTCGCCAGGTGGGAACATAATACACTCGGTCATGTATCTCCAAATCTTTTCATTCAGCTGGCAGAAGAAGTCGGCATGATTAATAAACTGACATCCCACATACTTGCTACCGCTATACAGGAGTGCGCCAACGCAATCAACGATCGGCGCATCGAAAACCTTTCCATCAACATATCGTCATATTGCCTGTCAAACGCAGATCTTGCTTCTGAGATAAAAGCTTATCTTAGAGAATATTCGGTTCCTGCCAATGCAATTACACTCGAGTTAACAGAATCAGCCATGATGTCAAATATCTCGGCTACTAACAAAACCATTAACGACCTTCACTGCCTTGGACTTAAACTCTCAATCGACGACTTTGGCACCGGCTACTCATCGCTTTCAAAACTAAAACAACTGCCTATAAAAGAGTTAAAAATCGACAAGTCTTTCATCATTGATATTGAAAGCAACGCAGAGGATGCCGCTATTACCCAGGCATCCATTCAAATGGCCCATTCCCTGGGTCTTACCGTGGTTGCTGAAGGCGTGGAAAACGAAAATATCTGGAACACACTTAAGTCGTTAGATTGCGACTATGCCCAGGGTTTCTGGATAGGCCATCCCATGCCTGACACCGAACTCTTCTTATGGCTTGAAAAATCAACACCTGCTGCTTCCTGAATTAACAGGCCAAAAAAAACAAATGGTTCACAGATAAACGCAGATAAAAGCTAAGAAAAAAACAAAACCTTTTGGCCGCGAAGAACGCAAAGGACGCAAAAAAAAAGATAAGTGCTTTGGTTAAAACACAAACAGCTGTTGTTTTTTGCTTCTTTCGCGCCCTTTGCGTCCTTCGCAGCAAACAGGTTGTTTGTTTTTATCTACGTTTACCTGTGGACTTAAACAGTTTTTTTACTCAGGCTGCGGCCTAACAAACGTCCATTGTTTTTCGTCTGAGTCAACTGCTGAAAACTTATAACTGCCAACTTTAAACTTTTTTAACCCTGCCGGTGTTTCAATACGATTACGGATAATGAAATCCGTCATCATGCCACGTGCTCGTTTAGCAAAAATAGCGACAACGCGTGTTTTTCCATTCTTTGTTTCTTTGAAGTTAATATTTAGCAAGCCGCCTTTTAATAATTTCGGCTTTACTGATTTGAAATATTCATTTGATGCAAGATTAACCAACACGGGCTCTTTTTGTTTAACCAGTTCCCTGTTCAGGTTATCGGTAATACTGTCACCCCAAAATTGGTAAAGATTATCGCCTCGTGGATTACCCAGCTTTGTTTTCATTTCCAGTCGATAAGGTTGAATTAAATCCAGCGGCCGCAAACAACCGTACAAACCCGATAATATCCGTAAATGTTTTTGCGCATAGGCCAGGTCATTTGCATTAAAGTTGTCGACATCAATACCACTGTATACATCGCCCTTGAAAGCAAAAATGGCTTGTTTAGCGTTACTTAGAGTAAACGGCGTTATAAATGTTTTATACCGATCAACATTTAATTTCGCGATGTTTTCACTGACATCCATTAACCGACGAATGCCTGCCGGTTTTAATTTTTTTAATTCTTTAATCAGTAATTGTGAATCTTTAAGGGCAACGGGGGTGCTGTGTTTTTTTGTGCCGACAGGTGCTTCAAAATCCTGCCCCTTTGAGGGAGATAACGTAATTATCATTGATTACTTTCTCTCTAGTAAAATTTTAATTAATAAACATCGTCGTCATTGCGAGCGAAGCGCGGCAATCTCGTTTGGGATGCACGCAAATTTCAGAAGATTGCCGCGCTTCGCTCGCAATGACGCGCTTATCAGGATTTCTCTGGTAGCTAAAACTCAAACTCAACAGGTTTAAGACTTTCTTTTGTCTTGTCGAAAGCTTGCCACAAATCGGCGTTGCTCTTACCCGCCTCAGGGTGGGTTAATTCCGGGGCAATTTCTGCCAGCGGCCACAACACAAAAGCATTATGCAGAATTTCTTCTCGGGGAAGCCGCAATCCAAGCTCATTCAAAATCAGGTCATCGTAGAGTAACAAATCGAGATCAAGGGTTCGGGATGAAAACTTCGGGCCGCTACGGTCTCGGCCATTCTCATCTTCGATATCTCGCAAAATCCGGTTCACAGTATGTACGTCATCGGTTACATCACAGGCAATCACCATATTGTAAAAAGCATCACCTTCAAAGCCGACAGCTTCACTCTCGTAAACCGATGATAGCTCCAGCTCACCAAATATCTCGGCTAAAGCTCGCACGCCTTCGCGCGTATTGGCTTCACGATCAATATTACTTCCGAGGCTGATGTAAATTCTGGGCATAGTTACTGCTCACCACGCTCGATAATGACGCCCACCGCTTTGGAACCGGTGACCGCGCCCGGCTTGCTCAACTTGAGTCTGAGCCACGGCACATTGAACTCACTAAGTACGATTTCAGCAATCCGTTCAGCCAGGGTCTCAACCAGCTGAAACTCGCTTTCACCGACAAACTGGATCAAACGCTTGGCGACAGCTTTGTAGTTGAGCGCGTCCTCAATGCTCTCGGTGGCAGCAGGTCGGCTATTATCAGCCGCCATCTCCAGATCGATACTGATCACCTGGCGGATTTCACGCTCCCAGTCATAGATGCCAATAATGGTCTCTATACGTAAATCATCAATAAATACAATGTCTTGCGCCATTCTCAAACATCTCCGATCAGGTCTGGCCGCCTACTTTATCACTCTGGCTCAATACCTGTCTGCCATGCCTGAAAATGCGAAGTTCCGGCTTGTTTCCACCCTGATTCTCCGCTAGAATTGCCGGCTATTTTGAGTCCGCTGCTCATTCACCGGTTTTGCCCGGCGCGCAGCCATTATTGAATTTTTGGAGTTAGAGATGTCCAGAGTATGTCAGGTGACCGGTAAACGGCCTATGTCAGGCAATAACGTTTCCCATGCTCACAATAAGACAAGGCGCCGTTTTCTGCCGAATTTGCATAATCACCGCTTCTGGG
This sequence comes from Gammaproteobacteria bacterium, assembly GCA_003229115.1. GTDB lineage: Bacteria > Pseudomonadota > Gammaproteobacteria > SZUA-229 > SZUA-229 > SZUA-116. Next base: position 12,787 of record QIHT01000216.1, read on the forward strand.
TAGAAAGCGAAAATCGCTACGTGAAACTACGCCTGACTGCCAATGGCATGCGTATTATCGATAAAAAGGGCATTGATACTGTACTGGCTGAAATACGCGCCCGTGGCGTGAAGGTATAAGGAGCACTCATGAGAGATACAATTAAAATGGTTTCATCGGCTAATACTGGTCACTTCTACACCACCACCAAGAACAAGCGCACCATGCCTGAAAAACTGGAAATGAAAAAGTTTGATCCGGTTGTTCGCAAGCATGTGATGTACAAGGAAGCCAAGATCAAATAACCGAACTCGGTATTTCAAACTAAAAAGCCCGGCAATGCCGGGCTTTTTAGTTTCTGCCGTTAATGATTTCAGCTAGGACAGGACATATCCTGACCGCAGCACAGCGGTGATTTTACCTTACCGTGGCCGTCCGGACATTTCGAAACATGCACGGTATCACCCTCGTCGGTGGTAATGGTATCGTGTACCAGTTCTTTACCACACTCGCCGCAGGTCATGCTGCCCACGCTCATTCCACATACTTCACATTTATA
>QIHT01000083.1 GCA_003229115.1 Gammaproteobacteria bacterium
CGAGAAAGTCATCCTTATGAAGAACCTGCTTATGATGTCATAAAGCTGGAAGATTTTTAGAAAAGCTTTTTGCCGCGAATGACGCAAAAGGTGCGAAAAAAGCAAAAGAGTTTTTGTTTTTAACCCTTTGCGCCCTTTGCGTCATTCGCGGCAAAAAGCTTTTCTCAATGGCAAATCAAATTCAACCTAACGAACCCAGCCACGTTCACTTTTGGACAGGAAGTCGAGCAGGTACTGAACCTCGTCATATTCTTTTGCGAGCTCTGCTACTTGCGCAACCGCTTCTTTATGAGACTTTTTTGATTTAACCAGAATCTTGAACGCGAATCGCTTCGACACTATAGCCTCTTCGCTTCAGCCCTTCTTTATTAATGGCAAAAGCCCGTGCGCGATTTCCAGCGACCGTAAAAAATGGCAGCACATCGCGATCAATCGCTGATGCAAATCCCGTGAAACAATGCGCACCAATACGAGTGAACTGGTGAACCGTGGTAAAACCACCCAGAATGGCATAATCACCGACTTCGACATGTCCTGCCAGTGAAGCTGAATTTGCCATGATGACATTGTTTCCAATACGACAATCGTGAGCCACATGGCTGGAAATCATGAACAGATTGTCATTGCCTACCGTTGTTAGTCCTTCGTCATCAACGGTGCCACGATGAAGTGTGGCATATTCACGTATCTTGTTACGATCACCGATAACAAGTTGCGTGACTTCATTGTTATATTTTAGATCCTGCGGCCGCTCACCCACAGAGGCAAACTGAAATATATGATTGTCTTTACCAATTTTTGTCGGGCCATTAATAACCACATGGGATTCGATAACCGTACCAGCGCCGATTTCAACATCAGCACCTATAACACTGAAAGGCCCAATCGTGACATCATCGGCAACCTGCGCAGAAGAATCAACAAGTGCATGCGAGTGAATCAACGAGTTTTATTCCTTTTCCTTGGCTGCGCATAACATTTCTGCTGCAGTCACTATATTGCCATCAACACTGGCTTCGCAAGTGAATTTCCAGATGACTTTTGATCGTCGCCTCAAAGACACTTTAAGTAGTAGCTGATCTCCAGGCACCACTTGCCTCTTAAAACGCACACCATCAACACCTACCAACATGTAAAGTAAATCATTACTGGGTTCTTCGCTCATGGTACGAAAACCCAGTAAGCCGGTTGCCTGAGCAAGAGCTTCAATAATTAATACGCCCGGCATGATCGGTGTTTCCGGGAAATGTCCGGTAAAAAACGGCTCATTAACTGAAACATTTTTAATAGCTGTCAAACTTTCACCTGGCACACATTCAAGTACGCGATCTACAAGCAGAAAAGGATAACGATGTGGCAGAAAACGCCGGATTTCTTCTACATACATTTCACTCACAACCAATCTCCACTATTAATATTATTTGACAGCTTAGTAATTTCAGTCAATCAGAATTCGTTTTAGATATTTTTTCGAGCTGGGCAAGTCGTTTTGCCATTTTATCCAGTTGACGATACCTGGCGTTATTTTTACGCCAGTTCTCTGTGGTATCAACTGTTGTACCTGAGGAATAGGAGCCGCCTTCAGAGATGGAACGTGTCACCATTGTGCGCCCTGTAATCACTACATTATCGGCAATCGTCAAATGTTCGATAAGACCTACAAGCCCGCCGATCAAACAACTACTGCCAATGTGTGTACTACCTGCAATAGCCGTTGCCGCTGAAATGACCGTATTATCACCAATCGTAACGCCATGCGCGATTTGAATCTGGTTATCCAGTTTTACGCCATTGCCAATCATCGTGTTTTCTAACGCACCGCGATCAATGGTTGTATTCGCACCAATTTCAACATCGTTTCCGATATGTACGAAACCCAGTTGAGGTATCTTTAAATAAGTTTCACCGTCCTTAACAAAGCCAAAGCCATCTGCTCCAATAACAACTCCCGAATGAAGTATACAATTATCACCGACTGTACATCCGTAACCAATAGTGACATTCGGTTTAATAATGGTATTTACACCAATAACAGCACCGCTTTCAACAACACTGCCTGCCTCGATTTGCGCACCAGCTTTAATAACCACGTTTGATGACACAACTGCACCGGCAGCAATGCACGCTGTTTTGTCAACATCAGCATCTTCGGCGACCACTGCAGTCACAGCAATACCGGATTGTTTGGTTGCCGGTGGATACAGAATATTTGCCACCCTGGCGTATATCAATCGTGGGTTATCAGTAACCAGTGATGACACCGGGCAAGATTGAAGCAGATCATCTTTAAGTATGACAGCAGATGCCTTTGTCTTTTCCAGAAATACCTTAAATTTTGGATTAGAGACGAAAGCTATATCGCCTGTTACAGCTGTGCTGATTTCAGAAATGCGCTCTATCAAACAATCACCATCACCATCCAGTCGGGCACCTGTTTGTTTAGCGAGATCTGAAAGACTGACCTGCATATCTTTTATTTTTTCTTGCCTTCTTTAAATGATTTTTTCATTTTTTCCAGCACCTTGGCTGTGATATCAAGACTATCATCAGAAAAAACCACGCCTTCGCTAAGGATTAAATCATATTTTTCTGATTTGGCAATTTTTTCAATGATCTCACGCACTGATTTTTGAAGGACAGCCAGTTCCTGGCTTCGCATCGTGGCAACTTCCTGGCTCAAGGTTGCTTCATGCTGCTTGAAATTCTGCATCTTTCCGATAATTTTTGTCTTAAGCTCATTAAGCTTGTCTTCTGTCATTACCAGTTCATTACGCTTGTAGTTTTCCTGTAATGTCTGAATTTCTTTTTCAAGCGATTTAAGCTCGTCTTTTTTTCCACCGAACCTTTCTAGCATTGCCGTATTAACCGCCTCTATTTGCGGTGCCTCGCTTAATATTTTTTCAACACTAACATAGCCAATTTTAATCTTATCATCTGCCATGACATTTGATAGCGCCAAAAACATCAACAAAAAACCATATACTATTTTTTTCATACTAATCTCCTAAAAGAAAGAACCTATACTAAATTGAAAAATTCGTAAATCATCACCTTCAACATTGTTCAGTGGTTTTGACCAACTGAAGCGTAGCGGCCCAATGGGTGCCAGCCATACAAATGACAAGCCGGCAGCGGAGCGAAGCTGACTGGAGTCAAACCCGTTTTTATCCGAATTAAAAGTTGGCCTGTTTGCATCAAACACGTTACCGACATCAAGAAACGCACTAAACCTTACTGATGAGGGCGCTTTTTCGACAAACGGTATCGGGAATATCAAATCCATACCCCCAGTCACGCGCATATTACCACCAATTGGCCTACCCCTAGGATCCGGTGTTCCATCATTAAATGTCTGTCTGGGGCCCAGTGAATTAGTTTCGTAACCTCTTACCGTACGTAAACCACCTGCAAAATATCTTTCGTAAAAAGGCAATTCATCAAGAGAACCATAACCCTCGCCGTAAGCAAGATTGGTACGCAGCAGCAATGTCAGGTTGTCTGATAACCCCATATAGAACTTGGTTATATAGGAGAGCTTATAAAATTCCAGATCACTGCCAGGCACTGACAGATTCAATGTAACTGACTGCGAACTGCCTCGTGTTGCAAAAACCGTTCTGTTACGTGTGTCATGTGTGAAGCCGGCGTTTATCAGGTAGTTGTCATAAACATTACCATATTTTTCTACAAATTCTATTGCATCCAGGGTTGCGTTGATGCTTGAAAGCTTTAGATTAACATGGCTATAACCGTAACCCAATCTAAGCGTACTGTACTCTGACAGTGGTATACCATAATTTACATTTATGCCGAATGAGTTCGTCTGAAAATTACTAATTAGCTCTTCCGCAGCATCTCTCTTTCTGAAATTAAGACTTATAGTACGGCTTATTCCATCTATAGTATGGTAGGGATCTGTAAATGCAGTGCTATATACTGTGTTCGCCTGATCGGTATTCACGTTAACAGACAATCTCTGCCCGGTACCAAACAGGTTTTCCTGTGTCAGGCCAATATTAAACAAAAGCCCTTGCGTCTGGGAAAAACCTGCACCGACATTAAAGCTACCCGATAACCTTTCTTCAACATTGATCTCGAGATCGACAACATCATCAGTACCGGGTACCAGTTTTGTTTCAATTTGAACATTTTCCAGGTAACTCAGACGTTGTAGTCTTATTTTTGAACGTTGAAGCTTGTCACTAGCCAATACCGAACCTTCCATCAAACGCATTTCTCGCCTCAGCACTTTTTCATAGGTTCTAAAGTTACCATGGAAATTAATGTACCTTACCTGTGTCTTGTTTCCAGGGATAAGTTGATAGGTCAAATTTATTTCAAGACTTTCATCATCGATTGCTGGCGCTACTTTCACCTTTGCAAATGCGTAACCTATTTTCCCCATTCTTTCCTCAAGACGTTTCTGAGTCTGAGTCATCTTTTTTCTGGAAAATATATCGCCATTTTTTGTAGTGATCAATCCTTTAAGTATTTCTCGATCAACAACCATTGGCCCAACCAGCTCTACATTACTAATAGAATATTGCTCACCTTCAACCACATTGATAGTGACATAGATGTCTTTCTTGTCTGGCGTTATTGATACATGGTTTGAATCTGCCGAGAATTTTATGTAGCCACGATCAAGATAGTATGAACGCAGAGTCTCAATATCGGCATTTAGTTTAGGTTTTGAATATTCATCGCTGTCCGAGAAAAACGTGAAGGTTCCAGGAATGCCCAACTGAATCTCACCCAACAAAGTATCATCATCAAAAACTTCATTTCCGATAATGTTTATCTGCCTGATAAGTGCAATACGTCCTTCAGATATTTCTATTTCGATTTCTACGCGATTCTGATCAAGCTGTTTTACTTCAGTTGTAATTCTTATGCCGTATTTCCCCTGACTGAAATACACTCTCTCCAGTTCCTGGGTTAATTTTTCCAGTAGCGAACGATTGTATATCTGGCCTTGTGCAATACCAATATTCTCCAGTTCTTTTTCAAGAGTTTCGCTATCAATATCAGAGTTACCTGAAAAATCGACTGCAGCAATTGAAGGCCTTTCTTTTACGCGAACAACAAGTACATTTTCATCTCTAAGTAACTGTACATCAGCAAAGAAACCCGTTTTATACAGTTCTTTGATTGAGAACACGACCTGCTCTGCATCCAGCGGGTCTCCTACCTGTACTGGAAGATAATTCAACAAAGTACCGTCAGGAAGCCGCTCAAGCCCTTCAATACGGATATCACTAATGATAAAGCTTCCATCCGCCCACAGCATTGAAGGCGAAATAATGAGAGTGATAAATAACAGACACTGACTTAGTGCCTTACAACGTTTAACTATTTTCATATTATTGCATCAAACGTTGGATATCATTGTAAATAGCGAGGAACATTAACCCGGCAAGAACAGCAATACCTACTTGCTGTCCTATCATCTCAAATGTTGCTGAGACCGGTGAACCTTTTATTGCTTCAATCAGGTAATAGAACAGGTGTCCACCATCAAGCATCGGTATGGGTAATAAATTCAGCACACCAAGGCTAACCGAAATAATTGCCAGAAATCCGATAAAGGTATTCAATCCGATATTTGCCGTAACCCCTGCATATTTTGCAATGGTGATGGGGCCGGATATATTGGAGAGCGCCGCTTCGCCGGTAATCATTTTCCATAACACTCGCAGGGTCAACGCTGACATATCCCATGTCTTCACTATCGCGCGAGGTATCGCTTCCACAAATCCGTACTGAATGTCGACAATTAACTCGTCTCGTAACGAATCAGGTATATGTTGGTAAGCACCGATGAAACCGCTTTTAACACCATCAGTTTCTCGTGAAGCAGGTGTAACAGTTATCTTTTGTTGCTGGTTTTCCCGTTCAACAAGGAACAGCAAACTCGTTTCCGGGTTTTGTTTTACGATGTTAACGATTTGCTTCCATTGTGAAACAACTTCATCGTTAATCGCAACAATGAGGTCACCTTTTTGCAGGCCCGCCAACTCGGCAGCACCTTTTTCCAGTACACCGCCTATTTCAGGCGGAAGCTCGGGCCACCACTGGCGAAAACCGATATTAGCAATAACATCACCATCGTCTTCCAGCAGTTTCATGCCATCAAGATCCAGGCGATGTGTTTTTTCAAAACCATCAATGTCACGAACTTGCACATCAATGGCATCACCATCCATACCCTGGTCGAGAACAGCGATGCGAAATTCACTCCACGATTTAATCTCGGTGTCGCCCACTTTAATAATTTCATCGCGCACACCAAAGCCGGCCTGCTCAGCTTGCGAGTTGGCAACAGTCTGACCCAGTAACGGCCGGTCTACCGAGATACCCGAGACAAAAACAAACCAGTAAAAAAATATTGCCAGAATGAAGTTAAATATTGGCCCTGCGGCAACAATAGCGGTTCGGCTGTATAAGGGTTGATTATTAAAAGCGCGGTTTTTATCCGCCTCTGCGACATTGCCTTCCCTTTCATCAAGCATTTTGACGTAACCACCCAAAGGTATTGCTGCCACCACATATTCAATAGTGTCAGTGCCTGTTGTTCGCTTCCATGTGTACAGGGGTTTGCCAAAACCAATGGAGAACCGCAAAACCTTGACGCCCATTTTACGCGCCACCCAGTAATGACCATATTCATGGAAAGCCACCAGAATACCGATAGCTACAACAAAAAAGAAAATATTATGTAACACACTCATAATTTAAACCTGGCCATGCACTCGTTTATTATTATTCTTGCATCCTGATCTGCTAACAAAATGTTTTCTATGGTATCCATATTTTCAGTAATCGTTGCTTTTGAAAGCGTTTCTTCGATCAATGCTGCAATCGCTGTAAACGATATCTGATGCTGAAGAAAAGCCGCAACCGCAACTTCATTCGCCGCGTTCAGCACAATACTTGCCGACCCCCCTGCCCGTATCGCTTCGTAACATAAGCGCAAACATGGAAAATGATCAAAATCAGGTTTTTCAAATTCCAGTTTTGCGACCTCAAAAATATCCAGAGGTTCAACCCCCGAATCCATACGTACCGGCCATGCCAGCGCGTGGGCGATAGGTGTACGCATATCCGGGTTTCCCAGCTGAGCCAGCACCGAGCCATCCGTATAAGACACCATCGAATGAATCACACTCTGAGGGTGAATAACGACCTCGATTTTATCAATCTCGACATTAAATAACCAATGTGCTTCGATCAATTCAAGGCCTTTATTCATCATGGTGGCAGAATCCACCGAAATCTTGGGCCCCATCACCCAGTTGGGATGGTTGACTGCCTGTTCAGGCGTCACTTTATCGAGTTGGTCCGATGAAAAAGTCCGGAATGGGCCTCCACTGGCTGTCAGCAGAATCTTTTTAATACCGGCTTTTTCGGGGTCAGGTGGCAGCTGCGCAGGCATACACTGAAATATGGCGTTATGCTCACTATCCACGGGCAATAACTCGGCATGATTATGCTCAACTGCATCCATAAACAGTTGTCCGGACATCACCAATGCCTCTTTATTCGCCAGCAATACACGCTTACCGGCCTGCGCTGCTGATAATGTCGGTAACAAGCCGGCTGAACCAACAATGCCGGCCACCACGGTTTTTACCTCGTCCAGACCTGCGACCGTGTTCAAACCTTCTACACCGGATAATACCTGTGTTGTGGAAGCACTGGCTTTTAGCCGGTTTTGTAATTCCCCGGCACAAACTTCATCTGACATGACCGCATAAGCGGGATGCCATTGATGGCACTGCTGCTCGAGCACATCAACATCGGTGTTAGCTGTCAGCGCGATAACGTCATAATTGTCTGTATGACGACTGACCACATCCAGTGTACTGGTGCCAATACTGCCGGTAGAACCGAGAATGGTGATACCGGTTGTCATCGAAAAAACCCTGCCATCGGCGAGACAAACTGGATGAAGCCGATCAAAAACACAGGCATGGCGGCCAGTACACTGTCGATACGATCCAGAATGCCGCCATGGCCCGGTAAAATGTTACCGCTGTCTTTCAGACCACTTTCGCGTTTCAGAAAACTCTCGTACAAATCACCCGTGACTGAAATAATCGTCAGAAGCAGAGAAAGCAACAATAAAATCATGAGCTGCAAATGCTCAAGCCCAAAATACAGGGCTGCAATCAGGCTATATATTGAAGTCGCCAGCATAGCTCCCCATAAACCTTCTTTGGTTTTTCCCGGACTGATGTTCGGTGCCAGCTTTGTTTTGCCAAATTTCTTACCACTAAAATAAGCACCAATATCTGCCACCCAGACCAGCATCAGGCCATACAATAACCATTCGCCACCAAGCAGTGGCATGTCATGGATTTTGTACATCGCCAGTACCGCAGCCGGCACCACCAGCAAAGCGATAACAAGCTTGGCCGGTGACAAAACCAGGCCTTTTTGTACCGGCCTGGCTTTTAGTAAATAGAGATGAATACCAAACCACCAGACCACAGAAAGTCCGACAAACCACAACACATACTGATAAAAAACCTCGATAAAAATCCAGGGAACAGCCGCAACAAGCACGGCAAAAAACACACGTTGAGGTGTGGATTTCAAACCACCTAATCGAGCCCATTCATAGCCGGACAACAAAGCAACCAGCAGCAACAGAAACATCAGGATTTGCGTAGACTGAAACAAAATAATCCAGACCACAGGAATAGCGAGTGCAAGCGCAGTGAGTATTCTATGCAATAACATCAACTAACCTGCCGTGTTTGCGTTGTTGACGACTTGCTCGGAAGTTTTACCAAAGCGTCTTTGCCTTGTCTGGTACCAGTCCAGCGCATGACTTAACGTCTTTTTGTCAAAATCAGGCCACAACACATCAGTGAAATATAATTCGGTATAAGCAAGTTGCCAGATAAGAAAGTTACTAATCCGGCGCTCACCGCCGGTTCTAATAAATAAATCAGGCTCAGGCAAACCATTCAGACATATTTCATTAGACAGAACATCTTCTGTGACTTCTTCAATAGATAACTCGCCTGACCGGTTTTTTTCAATCACCTTTTTACAGGCTTGCACAACATCCCAACGCCCACCGTAATTAGCAGCAATATTTAAAATCAGGCCGGTGTTGTTACAGGTAAGTTGCTCTGCCGTTTCGATAGCGTATTGAAGACTTTCAGAAAATCGGGATCTATCACCGATAAAAACAACACATACATTCTTTTTGTGTAACTTTTCCACTTCAGATGCCAGCGTGGTGACAAAAAGCGACATAATGCCTTTGACTTCTTTTTCAGGACGATTCCAGTTTTCACTACTAAAAGCAAAAATTGTTAACGCTTTCACTCCGTAATTTGCACAACTCTCTACCAAAGAACGGGTCGAATCAACCCCTGCTTTATGGCCTGCAACTCTCGGCAGTAAACGTTTCTTTGCCCATCGGCCATTGCCATCCATAACGACGGCAATATGCTGTGGTATCAAAGCAGGGTTATCACTCATTGAAGATGCCTTGAAAAGAACGACAGGACGTCCTAAAACTCCATCAGTTCTTTTTCTTTAGCCGCAAGCGCCTCATCAACTTTCACTATATAAGTATCAGTTAATTTTTGAATTCTTTCTTCAGACTGCCTGCATTCATCCTCTGAAATCTCTTTTTCCTTGAGCAGTTCTTTGAAATCACCATTGGCATCACGCCTGATATTTCTTACTGCCACCCTGCCGCCTTCAGCTTCATTTTTAACAACACGTACCAGGTCACGGCGGCGTTCTTCCGTGAGTTGTGGCATCGGTATGCGAATGATTGTTCCAGCCGTTGCCGGATTTAACCCAAGATCTGATTTCATAATGGCTTTCTCAATCGGCGCTACCATGTCTTTTTCCCAGGGTGATATCGACAAGGTACGTGCGTCTTCGACTGAAACATTGGCGACCTGCGACAAAGGTGTTGCAGCACCGTAATAATCAACGGTTATATGGTCTAACAAACTGGGATGGGCACGTCCTGTACGGATCTTTGCTAACTCTGAATGCAACGAATCCACGCTCTTACCCATTCGCATTTCTGCATCTTTAATAGTTTCTTCGATCATTTTCCTTCTCCCATTACCACAGTGGTTCCAATCGACGGATTACGCATCGCATTTGGCAATGCTCCTGTATCATTGAGATTAAAAATTCGTAAAGGTAATTTGTTATCCCTGCACAGAACAATTGCCGTTGCATCCATTACCATAAGATTTTTTTCAAGAACTTCATCAAACGAAAGCGTTTCGAAACGTTTGGCATCAGGGTTAGATACCGGGTCAGAATCGTATACACCATCCACTTTAGTTGCTTTCATGATGATGTCGGCGTTCATTTCTACAGCACGTAAACAACCTGCGGTATCTGTCGTGAAAAACGGGTTGCCCGTTCCTGCAGCAAAAATCACAACGCGCGATTTTTCAAGATGATGCACTGCACGGCGCTGTATGTATTCCTCGCAAACACGGTTAATGCGTAATGCAGACATGACCCTGGTTTCCTTACCCAGTTTTTCAAGCGCGTCCTGCATGGCCAGGCTGTTCATCAGTGTTGCCAGCATACCCATGTGATCACCGGTAACACGGTCCATGCCTGACTGCGCTAAACCGGCACCGCGGAAGATATTGCCTCCGCCAATGACCAGACTTACCTGAACGCCCATATCAACGACTTCAGCTACTTCCTGTGCAACTCTCTTGAGCATTTTGGGGTCAATGCCATAATCCACACCACCCATCAGCGCTTCGCCGCTGAGCTTGAGTAATACTCTTTTGTAGAGAACTGGTTTTGATGCCATTTTTATTTTTATCCCCTTTACACAAAAAACCGGGCGACTATTCCCGGCTTTTTATTATTTAGAAATATAACTTCTGATTAGCTCGCACCTACTTGAGCCATGACTTCATCGGCAAAGTTTTCTTCTTTCTTTTCGATGCCTTCACCAACCTCATATCTGACAAACCGCGTCACCGTCGCACCGGCATCGCTTAACAAGGTGCCCACTGTTTTATCCGGGTCCTTAACGAATGCCTGACCTACCAAAGTTATTTCTGCGAGATATTTTTTAATGCGGCCAGTCAGCATCTTTTCAACGATGTCTGCAGGTTTGCCGCTTTCAAGTGCCTGAGCACGAAGAATCTCTTTCTCTTTTTCGAGTGTATCAGCAGGCACCTCTGCTTCAGTAACACAGGCAGGATTACTCGCCGCAATATGCATGGCAATATCTTTAATGAGTTCATCATTACCATTTTCCATCTCAACCAGCACGCTCATGCGAGTACCGTGCGCATAACTGCCAAATGCACCGCTAGAGGTCTCAAGTATCTCAAAACGACGCACCTGAATATTCTCACCGATTTTAGACACCATCGTCTGACGCGTTTTCTCAACAGTCTCACCACTGTCACCAAATGGTAGTTCAACCAGCGCTTCTACATTTTCCGGTTTAGCCTTTAATGCAGCTTTCGCAATTTCACTCACAAAAGACATAAAGTCATCGCCACCGGAAACGAAATCTGTTTCACAGTTGGCTTCAAGAATAGCAGCTGATTTACCGTCTTCACTTATTTCTATAGCCACACGACCTTCAGCAGCAATGCGCCCTGCTTTTTTATCCGCTTTAGCAAGCCCGGACTTGCGCATGTTTTCGATAGCAACATCAATGTCACCCTCAGTTTCCTGTAACGCTTTTTTGCATTCCATCATGCCTGAGCCAGTTCGCTCACGTAGTTCCTTAACCATTGACGCTGTAATCTGCATCACTTCACCTCTTTAAAATTGTTAACCGGGCACAATACACATGCCCACTTCAAACTTACCTGTACTAATCAGCCTTTTTTGCTGCTGCCTTTTTCCTGGGAGCGGCTTTTTTCTTAGGCGCAGCTTTTTTCTTAGGTGCTGCTTTCTTTTTAGCCGCTGCTTTTTTCCTGGGTGCCGCTGCTTTTTCGGCTTCAGCCGGTTTTTCTTGCGCGACCTCAGCAACTACCTCTTTCTCAGGCACAGCTTCCTTCTTAGGTGCGGCTTCTTTCTTAGGCGCAGCTTCTTTATCAGTCGCAGCTTCTTTTTTAACCGTCGGTTTTTTCTTCACAACAACGGTTTCTTTAGCCGCTTTTTTCTTAGGTGCGGCTTTTTTCTCGGCAGGTTCTTCAGCTTTTTTGATAACCGCAGCTGCACGACCTTCGATCACCGCATCTGCAATGCCCTGTGTGTACAAACGAATCGCCTTGATAGCATCATCGTTGCCGGGAATAACATAATCAACACCATCCGGTGAGTGGTTTGAATCGACAATACCAAACACCGGAATGCCCAGTGTATTGGCTTCAAGCACCGCAATATTTTCATGGCCGACATCAATCACAAAAATAGCGTCTGGCAAACCTTTCATTTCCTTGATACCGCCAAGAACTTTTTCTTTCTTGATCATTTCACGGCTCAGGCCCAGTGCTTCTTTTTTAATGAGTTTATCGAATGAACCATCTGTCGACATTTCTTCAAGATCTATCAAACGCTGGATAGACTGACGGATGGTTTTGTAATTAGTTAGCATTCCACCCAACCAGCGATGGTTAACATACGGCATGCCGCAACGTTGTGCTTCTTCACCAACAATGCCTCGAGCAGCACGTTTGGTGCCTACAAACAGGACAGTACCACGCTGTGACGCAATTTTGCCCAGTGCGTTGGCCGCCTCGGTATAAAGAGGCAGTGTTTTCTCAAGGTTGATGATATGAATTTTATTGCGAGAACCAAAAATGTATTCAGACATTTTAGGGTTCCAGAAACGCGTTTGATGACCAAAATGCACGCCGGCCTCAAGCATCATACGCATAGATACGTTAGACATGTTTTTCTCCTGATTAGGGTTTTGCCTCCATACACCCCATGAAATAACCGGTTTTAAGCGGCACCCAATGTCATGTGACGGTGTATGTGCGTAGTAAAATTAGATATAGTCAGCCTTTTGACGGCAGCCAATATCCCGTTTATGCCCAAGCAAATCTTGAGCGCGGCGTTTTATACCATATTAGCCCTGCTGACACAATGCTTATATGAGTATAAATTATGTTAGGATACCGCAATAACCTAATACACATGTCAGTACAAATAAAAAATCAGCAGGAAATCGATAAAATGCGCGTTGCCGGCCAGCTCGCCGGTGAGGTTCTGCAAATGATTCGTGCCCACGTAAAAGCCGGCATCACCACCGCTGAGCTGGACGATCTCTGTCACGACTATATCGTCAATCAACAGAAAGCCATTCCAGCTCCGCTGAACTACCACGGTTTTCCCAAATCCATCTGCACCTCGGTCAATCATCAGGTCTGTCATGGCATCCCCGGCGACAAAAAACTCAAAAAAGGCGATATCCTGAATATTGATATTACGGTCATCAAAGACGAATTTCATGGCGATACCAGTAAAATGTTTTTTATCGGCGAACCTCCTATAAAAGCAGCACGCACTTCAAGAATTGCCCTGGAATGCATGCGCCTCGGCATCGAACAGGTCAAACCGGGCGCCCATCTGGGTGACATCGGCCATGTCATCCAGCAACACGCAGAATCCAACCAATGCTCTGTGGTACGTGAGTATTGTGGCCACGGCATTGGCCGCGGTTTCCACGAGGATCCGCAGGTGCTGCATTATGGAAAAACCGGCCAGGGGCTGGCACTGGAACCGGGAATGATTTTTACCATCGAACCCATGATTAACGCCGGCAAGCGGCACGTAAAATTATTAAGTGATAACTGGACGGTGGTTACCAAAGACCACAGCGCCTCTGCCCAGTGGGAACACACTATTTTAGTCACCGAAACAGGACATGAAGTTTTAACACAATGCCCGGGCGACGACATTTAACCATGCACGCAGCCCTGCAAAATTTACCCGCTGAAATTAATGCATTAATTAATGAGCAACAACTTGCACAGCAACTGGAACAAAAACCCGATGAGGTTCTTGTCGCATTAAAAGAAGCTGTCGTCAGCATTAACGAAGGCCTAAAATCGTTTTACCATAACAATACTCCCGTCGAAAATATTGTCTATGGTCGCGCCAATCTTATTGACCGACTCATTGTTACGTTGTTTGCTCATGTTTTTACAAACGTTAAACAAGATGTGTCTTTGATTGCAGTTGGTGGTTACGGACGTGGTGAACTCCATCCCGGTTCGGATATAGATTTAATGTTACTGCTTCGAGATGAAGAAAACGAGCAAACTAAACAAGCACTGGAAAAATTTCTAACCTTACTCTGGGACAGCCGACTGGAAATTGGCCACAGCGTAAGAACACTGGAAGAATGTATTGCAGAAGCAGACAAGGACATCACGGTTACCACCAATATCATGGAAGCAAGATTACTCACCGGTGACGAAACCCTGTTCTATGAAATGATGCGCTCAACCAACTCCGATCATATTTGGGACACCCAGTCATACTTCCAGGCAAAGCTTGAAGAACAGGTACAACGCAGCGGTAAATTTAACGACACCGCCTACAGTCTTGAACCCAACATCAAGGAAAGTCGCGGCGGCTTACGTGACATACAGATGATTGGCTGGGTCGCCAAACGCCATTTTGGCACCACACACATGCAGGATCTGGTTGCTAAAGGATTCCTGCAACAAGATGAACTCGATGGCCTGCTGCAGGGACAACACCTACTTTGGCGTATACGCTGCAGCCTTCATTATCTTGCGGGACGTCGTGAAGATCGATTGTTGTTTGATTATCAACGTGATCTTGCACTCGAATTTGGTTTTAAAGATAAAGAAAACGATAGAACCAACCAGGCCATTGAACAGTTCATGCAACAGTACTATCGAACCGTGATGGAACTGGAACGTTTAAATGAAATGCTATTGCAACTGTTCCGCCAGGTTATACTCTATAACAACGAAAAAGATGAAGTTACCGTCATCAACGACGCCTTCCAGGTCAGGCACGGTTATATAGAAGCACGCAACGATAAAATATTTACAGACGACCCCACTGCACTGCTCGAAATATTTTACATTATGCAACAGCGTCCTGAGATACAGGGTGTCAGGGCAGAAACGATTCGCCTTATTCGCGAGCATCGCACGCTAATCGATGATGAATTCAGAGCATCAGTTGAAGCCAAAAAATTATTCATCCTGATAATAAGTCAAACACGCGGCGTAACACACGAACTACGCCGTATGAATCGCTACGGCATTATCGCCGCGTACATACCCGCTTTTGATTCAATCGTCGGCCGCATGCAATACGACCTGTTTCATGCCTACACGGTTGATCAACACACCCTGTTTGTTCTCAGGAACATGCGCCGACTGTCGGTTCCTGAATTTTGTCACGAGCTGCCTTTAGCCAGCGGCATTTTTCATCATCTGAAAAAACCTTTTCTGCTCTATCTCGCAGGCCTGTTCCACGATATCGCGAAAGGTCGGCAAGGTGACCACGCAACACTTGGCGCCGAGGATGCACTGGAGTTTTGCATCAACCATGATTTAAATCCTGATGACGCAGAACTTGTCAGTTGGCTGGTTCGCAATCACCTCAACATGTCGATGACTGCGCAACGCAAAGATATTAGTGATCCGGAAATAATAAAAGAATTTGCCGAATCGGTACGCACGCAGTCAAATCTTGATTACCTGTACTTACTAACTATTTCAGACATACGTGGCACCAACCCGGAACAATGGAATAGCTGGAAAGACAAGCTACTCATCGAGTTATACAATAAAACCTCTGCCCTGCTGCATAGAGGTCTGGACTTCGAGACTGACAAATATGAAAACATTCAGATAAATAAAACAGACGCTTTACGTATTCTTGACCTTAAAGGCATGGACTCATACCAGGTTCATGAAATCTGGAATACATTAACTGACCAGTATTTTTTGCGTCACACACCAGGCGAAATCATCTGGCATACGCGACTCATCTCTGAAAAAAGCGAAGCTACGGATCCACTGGTAAAAACCCGTATTGACAGTGAGACCGATAGCCTTGAGCTTTTTGTTTACTCAAAATTAAGGACGCATTTATTTGCCAATATCGTCAGCACTATTGGCCAGATGTCGATGAGTGTTGTCGGCGCTCAAATTGTCAATTGCAGTAATGGATATGCTCTTGAAACTTTCAGAATTATATCGAGCAACTACTCAATAGAAACTCTGGAAGATGCTGCTATTGAGCTGGTTCAACGACTGGTTGATAAAATATCAAGTGACAGCGAGCGCACTAAAGAAATAATCTGGAATACACCCAGAACACATAAGTATTTTGATATACCCACCCTGGTTAAGTTTGAAACCAAGAAAGACAGCGATACCGTTAGAATACTGATTGATGCCGTTGATAGGCCAGGATTACTTGCAACCATCGCACAAACATTTATCGATTGTAAAATAAGTATACGCAGTGCAAAAATATCTACCGCCGGTGAAAAAGCAGTAGACTACTTTGATATAAAATCCAAAAACAGCGACAAACCACTTACTGCAAAAATGCAGGAATCGCTTAAAACTGCATTACTAAAAAGCTTATAAAATATTATGTCAAACACTCTGGATCTCGCTAAACAACTGATAGCCATCCCATCGGTAACACCTGACGATAAAGGTTGTCAGGAAATTATTGCCCGTCGCCTGAAAAATATTGGTTTCGAAATAGAAAATCTGCGTTTTGGTGAAGTCGATAATCTTTGGGCACGCCTGGGTACAAGCGGGCCACTTCTTGTTTTCGCCGGACACACAGATGTAGTTCCCACTGGTCCTGTTGATCAATGGAGCCATGACCCATTTAAACCCACCCTTGTGGATGACATCATGTACGGGCGTGGCGCTGCCGACATGAAAAGCAGTATTGCTGCCATGGTCTGCGCCTGTGAAAAATTCGCCGCATCAACTGCCGAGCCCAAAGGTTCGATGGCATTTTTGATTACCAGTGATGAAGAAGGACCTGCTACTGATGGCACGATTAAAGTTATCGAGTGGCTGGAGCAACGCGGTGATAAAATCGACTGGTGTCTGGTTGGCGAACCTTCCAGCACAAATACCGTCGGTGACGTTGTCAAAAACGGCCGACGCGGTTCCATTGGCGCACGGTTAACCATCAAAGGCATCCAGGGACACATCGCCTACCCTCATCTGGCAAAAAATCCGATTCATCAGTTTGCGCCAGTATTTAGTGACCTGGTGAATGAACAATGGGACAACGGCAACGAGTTTTTTCCACCCACCAGCTTTCAGATTTCAAACATTAATGCGGGCACTGGTGCCACCAATGTCATACCCGGCACCGTCGATGTACTGTTTAACCTGCGTTACTCCACCGAAATCACGCATGAAAGCATCAAGTCGCGCATTCATGCCATTCTCGACAAACACGACATTGACTACGACATCAGCTGGGAACATTCAGGCAAACCTTTCCTAACCCCCAAAGGTGAACTGGTAGACGCGGTACAGGCTGCGATTAAAACCGTGTGCGGAATAGAGACTAAATTATCAACTGCCGGTGGCACATCGGACGGACGTTTCATTGCACCCACCGGTGCACAGGTAGTCGAGCTTGGGCCGGTGAACGAAAGTATTCACAAGATTGATGAATAATATTACCGAGCTGGATCAACTGACAGAGATATACGGTGAACTACTGAAGCGGTTGCTTGGTTAAGCAGTACTAACTGGCATTGTTTTTTTTCCACAGAGGTCACAGCTTGTATGGGTGAAGTACTACGTAGCCCTGAGCACACAGAGGTTTATCTGTGTTTTTATTGTGGATAATTGTGACGTAGGAGCGGCTTTAGCCGCGAAACGGTTTGTGATATTAAACAATTCGCGGCTAAAGCCGCTCCTACAAATAAAAAATAAAGAACACTCTGTGTGCTCAGGGCTACGTAGTACTTCACCCATACAAGCTGTGCCCTCTGTGGCAAAAAAGCCTTGCCATCACTTCGACGATGTTCGTAGGTCGGGCATTGCCCGACATGGGTGATGGTGGGCAATGCC